>JAUVJV010000017.1 GCA_030592245.1 Candidatus Eiseniibacteriota bacterium | reverse complement strand
GGGGTCAGGTACCGATTTGTGAATTCACAAATCGGTACCTGACCCCACTGGTGAATTCACAATTCTCGACCTGACCCCCTGTTCTCTAAGCCTTTGAGGGCTCGGGGGGAGTGCGCTTGAGGGACTTCCCCTTGGCCATCTTCTTTTTTCTGCCTGACTTAGGCCGCGCATTGCCGGTTGATCCGGCCCAGATCTTGCCTCGCTTGGTCTTCCGGTCACCTCTACCCATTCTGTTTTTCCTCCCTGTAAATACAGTCCTCCAGTTTTGCCGTGCCCCGGACTATGTCCTCAGCGAATGCCAGACAGGTCGGTGCACCACAGCACCCGCAGTCAATCCTGGGCAGTGAAGTGTAAATGGTATCCTTCTGCTTTTTCTTCTCAATCGCCTTGGCCAGATCGGGGTCAAGCGGCCTGAGCGGCCTGGGGGCCAGCTCCCGCTCGAGGGAGTAGTGTCCCTTCCGGAACTTCTCGACCACCTTGTCCCTGTCGGCCGTGAACTTGCTCCCGTATTTCCTGAGCAGGCTGTTGGTGCTGCTCCGGGCCACATACATGTTCTCGACAACGAGGGCCCCACCGATGCACCCGCCCAGACAGGACATGGCCTCCACGAACTCCACGTCCCTGAGCCTCGAGTTCTCAATATCGTCCAGTATCTGGGTAACATCGCTTAGACCCGAGACGCTTATGGAATGCTCGGATCCCACAAGGCGAGTCATCTCCCCCAGCATGGACCACCCGGCACTGAAACGGAACCCTTCCGAGCCATCCACGTCGACGTCCTCATCCTTTATATCACTCACCGCCGCGAACAGCGGGCCGAAGACATCCGCGATGGACACGGCCCCATCGATCCAGGAGCTCTCCTTCTCCGCGGGCTGCTTTATTGAAACCATCTTGGATGCGCAGGTGGTGATGTAGATGACCCCTATGTCCTCGAGTCCGACCCCGAGCTCCCTGGATAGCTTCTGCTTGACATCCCTTGCCGCGATCTCCCGCGGCACCTCGATCGGGGCGACCAACTCCGTGAGATCGGGGTATTTCACCTGGATCAGCCTGACCACGGCGGGACAGAGCTGAGAGATCAGCGGGAGCCTCCCCCTGTAACTGGACAAGTATTCCTCAACCGCGATGCTCACCTCTTCACAGGCATCAGAGACATCACATACATAGTCGAACCCGATCTTCTTGAGGCCCTGGACCACCTTCCTGGGGTCGGCCTCGGGCCTGAACTGGGAGAAGAGCACCGGCGAGGGTAGAGCGACCTTGTACTTGAAGTTCAAGGAAGAGGCAAAGGGGTCGGTCAAGGGAACGATCGCCCCCGACGGGCAGACGGTTATGCACGCCCCGCAGTCCACGCAGAGCTCATCAATGATTTGGGCCTTGCCCTGCTTCACCCTGATCGCCCGGGTGGGACAGATACGCATGCACTTCATTCTGCCATTACATAACTCGGGGCGTATCTCTATGGGGTGGTAGTATCTATCCATTGTTCCCATCCGCGTGAATGGTAAAAATCAGATGGGTCCCCTTGTCGACTTCTGAGGATATGTCGAATTCGTCGGCATTGTGCCTTATGTTGGGAAGGCCCATTCCGGCCCCGAAACCCATTTCCCTCATCTCGGGAGTGGCCGTCGAGTATCCCTCCTCCAATGCGAGGTCAACGTCCGCGATCCCCTGGCCCTCATCCTGGAACTCGATCTTGATCGAAGTCGGGGTGGCGGAAAGCCTTGCCACGGCACGCTTGGCATACATCACCACGTTCATCTCGGCCTCGTATGAGGCAATGGCCGCCCGCCTCACAATCAGGCGGTCAAAACCGATTTCCTTCAGGATAGACTTGATCTCGGTCGATACGGAACCGGCATTGGAGAAATCCTTGCCCATTATCGAGAATTCTTTGAAGAACAAAACGTCATCGCTCATAGGGGTTTGATATTACTCCCGGGCCTCAAGCCCTTCTGGAACAGGCGGCCAGACGCCTCGAACATTGAGAGACGGCTGGACAGCAGCGGTATTCCCTTCTGCTCCGCCAGCTTAATGGCTTCCTCATCGGGTACCTTGCCTCTGACATAGACGATGGCCCTGACCTCGGCCACGTGGGAGGTTATCACCGACTGGATATTCCTCAGGCCCGTGAGGAGAAGCCCGCCGGGGGCCACAAACGCGAGCACGTCACTCATCAGGTCGGCTGCGCACACCTCGGTGAAGTCCTGGTCGAGATTCTTCTCACCCGTGATTACTTCACACTCAATAACTCTACTGATTTCCTCAAGCGTCAATTGCAAACCCTCCCGCGGCTCAAATTTCGAGCCTGGCGCAAATCGCTCCTGCAGCACCTACCCCCTCCACAAACGCATCCTCAGCTATTACAGGCCTGCGCGCGAAACCGCAAGCATAAATTCCTTCCACAGGCGTGGCAAACGGAGTGCTGAGCGTATTCCTGGACATGAGAAAACCGAGCTCATCCAGGGCAACACCGGTGAGATCCGCCAGCCCCTTCTGGGCCTTGCCGTGCGAGTGGGCGAGGGAGAGCACGACAAGGTCGGCGCTCAGCTTGAGGTCCTCCCCATCTCTCGACCGGACCTTGACTACCACACCGGCCTCGGCTTCCAACTCGGGCGGATCATCGAATTCCACGAACTTTATGCCCTGCTCCACCGCACCCGTCAGGAGCTCCTCATCGAAGCCATAGACCCTGATACCCTTGTGCAGGATCGTTATATCCGCTTCGGGGTTATTGCTCCTGTAGAGAATAGCATTCGAGAGGGCTTGCTTGCAACAGTATATGCTGCAGTAGGGGTGCTCCGCATTCCTGGCCCCGACACATTGTATCATTATGATCGTATTCGAGGACTTGTCTCCACCCATGGCCCTCGACCTGAACTCGGCCTGGCCGATTACCGTGCCGGCCGTACTATAGGGATACTCATCCGGCGCGTAGAGTTCGGCCCCCGTTGCCAGGAGCAGTGCCCCGGCCTCGATCACCTTCTCTCCAGCACTCCCCGATACCTTGACCGCCAGATTGGCCCCGGTGCGGTCCACCGCCTCGAGGGTACTGGACAAGAGGATCGTGGCCTTATCGCTTTTCCTTATGGATTCGATGAAGCCCTCGGCTTTATCCACATCGGCGCCCGCGTCTATGGCGGCATCGATCAGGGTCTTGCCGAGGCCGGCGGACTTCTCGATCAAGACCACGTCCGCGCCCCTTCGAACGAGCTCGCCGGCAGCTGCCAGCCCGCTCGTGCCCCCGCCGAGGACCACCACGGTTGAGGATCTCGCGGTCCCCTCTCCTACCGGGGTGTCCGCCGAAGCCGACCCGGAGGATAAGGTCTCGATCGCCGAGGACACGGCTTCACCAGGATCGCCTTCCAGCTCGTCCTTCCCCAGGATCGCCACCCTGCCCGGCGGCAGGCCGAACAGCCGCTCGAAGAGATCTTCGTGGCTTCCCCTGTGACAGCCCGCGATCACCAGGCCTGACGCCTCACCGATCGAGGATGATATCGCCGCCCTCCCCTCCTTGTAACATAAGAAGGGATAAGTCCCTTCGGCCCCTGCGCCATTCCCATCCATACCCGCCAGCGCCGAGGCGTCCTTTCCTGCCAGGTCCAGGCCGTACTTACACGCGAAGACCAGCGGCTTGCCCTTGCCGGCCTCGCGTCCCTCAGGCCAGGGTTCGCTCACGCCTTCAAGCGACCAGCTCGCCGCGGCAATGGCATCCACAACGGCGTCCTCATCTGATCGTGGTCCCGTGATCGATCCCGCGAAGGCCACTCCAGCCTGCCGGGCCATGAGGTCGCCGATATTGCGTGATATGAAACCGAACTTGTTGGTCTGGGCCCCTCCCACCCGGGCATGGCGCTTGAAGTCCCGCATGGATTGGACTCCTACGGCCAGCACTACCAGGTCGAAGGTGTCGCTGGTCTCGTCCTCGCCGGCGGCATAGGTAACAGTCAGCTTGCCGGAGGCGGGATCTTCCTCGACTCCGATGACGGCGGCCTCGGTGAATTCGGTCCAGTCCGCCTCCTTGAGCGCCACCAGGTCCTTCTCGCCCAGCTTGCCGATGGGCCTTAATCCCCGGTGAAGCACCGTGACCTTCACATCACCAAGCAGGTCCCTGGCCTGCCTGGCCTGGGAAAAGGTACGGGAGCAGCAAACCGTGGAACAATAGTCCGCGCCTATCGCCTCTTCACGCGAGCCCACGCACTGGATGAAAGCGATCGTCCGGGGGACATCACCATCGAAGGGCTTGAGCAGGTACCCCCCGAAGGGGCCTGCCGGACTCACCATTCGCTCGAACTCTATGCTTGTTATCACATTGGCCGCGTCGCAATAAGCCAGTTCTTCCTTGCGATCGGGATTGAAGACCTGGCCGTCGGATGTGAACACGACGGCATCCGCCTCCAGCGTGACGCTGCTGACCTTCTCATCATAGACGATGGCCTCCTGGTCGCATTCGGCGAGACAGAGCCCGCAGCCGATGCATCGCCGGCAGCTGAGGCATCTTGCCGCCTCGGCAAGCACCGCCTCCTCCTTTAGCCCCAGCTCCACCTCGTTGAAATTGCCCTGACGCTCATCGAGCTCAAGCTCAGGCATCTTGTGGCGGGGAGTCGGGATGTCCCGGAATTCGGATATGTACTTGGGTTTCTTCATGGCTGACTCAGGTACTCCTTCATCGCGCTTGCAGCTATGTGGCCCGCCTGGATCGCCTCGATCACGGTCGCGGGACCGGTCACGGCGTCACCGCCCGAGTAGATGCCGGGGCGGTTGGTTGCGCCGGTCGAGGTGTCCACCTCAAACGAGTTCCAGCGGGAGATCTCAAAGCCATGCTCTTCGGGCAGGAACGAGATATCCGGACGCTGGCTTACGGCCGGTACGATGAGATCGGCTTCCACCTCGAACTCACTGCCCTCTATGGGGATGGGCCTTCTCCTGCCGCTTGCGTCCAGCTTGCCGAGTCTCATCCTGGTGCATTTCATGCCGACCACCTTGCCCTGTTTGCCCAGGATCTTGACGGGTGCTGCAAGATAGTGGATCTTGACTCCCTCCTCGGCGGCCGCATCGATCTCCCACGAATTGGCGGGCATTTCCTTCCTGGAACGCCTGTAGAGCAGCGTGACCTCATCGCAGCCCAGGCGGATAGCTGTTCGCGCCGAATCGATGGCGGAATTACCGCCGCCTATGACGATCACCTTGTCCCCCGGCTTGGACTTGTCCCCCAAGTTGACCCGCTTCAGGAACTTTATGCAATCGAGAAAGCCCTCATATTCATCCTCGCCCTCAACCCTCATCTTGAGGCCCTCGTAAGCGCCGACGCCCATGAAGATCGCCTTGTAACCCTGCTTGAAGAGGTCGTCGACCGTGAACTTCTTAGTAAGCGGGGTATTGTACTTTATCTCCACCCCGAGATCTTCTATATAGGCCACGTCATTCATGATGATGTCCCGGGGAAGCCTGTACTCGGGTATCCCGAGGTGCAGCATTCCGCCGGGCACCGACTCGGCCTCGAATATGGTGGGCCTGAAACCCTCCAGCGCGAGGTCGTGGGCCACGGTGAGGCCCGCGGGGCCGGCGCCTACCACCGCCACCTTTATCTTCCTGTCCTTCTTAGGCTTGGGAGGTACAAACTTGCCGGCCTGTCTCTGGGCGATTTCATAATCGGAGACGAATCTTTTGAGGGCATCGATGGCCACGGCCTCGTCCTGCCTGCCCCGGTTGCACACACTCTCGCAGGGATGCGGACAGATCCGACCGCACACCGCGGGCAAGGGATTCTTGTCCCTCACCACCTTGATGGCCTCCTCATACCGGCCGCCGGCTATGAGCCCCACGTACTTGCGTATGTCTATATGAACCGGGCACTTCTCCTGGCAGGCGGGCGTTTCCTTTTCAATATTGTATATGCCTCCGAAGTCCCTGGGGCCGGCGAAATCTATGGCCGTCCGGAGCATCAGTCCCTCATTGAACCGGTCATAAGGCTTGATGGGACAGACCATGAGGCATTCGCCGCAGGCATTGCAGGCCTCATTCACTCTCGCGGGCCAGCGCTTGAGGCTGACCTTGATCCCGCCATCGGTCTTCGACACGCGCTTAACAGAGGAGTTGGTCAAGACCCGGATCCCCGGATGATGGACAACCCGGTTTATGAGTTTCGATGAGAGGCAAAGCGACGGGAAGCCGTCGGGAGGAATCCTCCCCTCCTTCAAGAGCAGGTCGCCCAGGAATGGGGATTCCTCTACCAGGGTTACGCTCGCTCCCTGGTCGGCCGCCTCTATGGCGGCCTTAAGTCCCGATACACCACCACCGACCACAACCACTTCTCTTCTTGCAGACGGATCACTCATAGGTCTTCCCGTTTCCTGCCAGTGCCCAGACCGCCGAATCCCCGTCCAGCTCCTGAATGTCGGCCAGGCCCATCTTCCTTAAGTCGGCCATCTGCCGCAAGAGGACCTTTGCCGGGGTGCCGGTCTCCGAGGCCAGCGTCTTCACCGACTGCGGCTTGACCTTCAGCCGTTCGAGGATCTCCCTCAGCCTGTATTCATCCATGGCGGTCTCCTCGAGGAGTCTTCCTATCTCATGCTCGGTGAAGACTTCCCCGTAGAGGTTGCCCTTTTCCTTGAATTCTACCACCTTACCCACGACCCACCGAAGCTTTCGGCCGGCGAGAGCTCTCCGGCATGCCTCCAGCTTGATCGCAAGATCCTCTTTCGATATCCCCTCCGATCTTCCGAGGGGGCCGAGCTCGGTAATCTCGGCTTGAAACGCAGTCGCAAACTCGGTAAACTTGTTGCCCTCGGCACTTGACATCATGCGCATCCCCAGCCGGCCCGCGTTGATCCCGGCCAACCGCATGAGCCGGCGCGTCAGATCCATCTTGCCTTCGGCATACAGGTTGCCCGAGGAATAGTGGCACTCGCCTCGCTTGCAGGCGCCAACAAATACCCCGTCGCTGCCTTCTATGAAGGCGTCCATAACCATAACCGGGTCCACGCGCCCCGAACACATCACGCGGATCACCCGGATATCGGGCGGATATTGAAGCCTCGCTACCCCGGCGAGGTCAGCAGCGCTGTATGCTCACCAGTTGCAGCAGAAGGCCACTATATTGGGCTTATACTCCACCATGATCTCCTCCCGGAATCATCACTCATCCGGTCATTATTCCTTCCGTTACGGATCTTTTACGAATGCGGCCCTTATCTGGGCCCCGAGTTGCTCATCGCTGTAGTGCTTCATCCTTATCGCATGCCTGTAACAGGTGGCGCCGCAGGTACCACAGCCCTTGCATGCCACATCTATGGTACGGGCTTTCTTACCCTTCTCGGTATCGATAAGTTCAATCGCTCCATAGGGGCAGAGAGCCACGCACAGGCCGCAACCCCTGCATTCCTCCTCATCGATCACGGATACTATCGGCTCCACCTCGACCTCTCCCCGCGCGAGATAGGTCGAGGCCCTGGACGCCGCCCCGATCGCCTGCTCGAGACATTCCCGGATGCTTGCCGGCCACCGCGCCGTCCCGCAGACGAAGATGCCGTCGGTGGCGAAGTCCAGCGGCCTGAGCTTCACATGCGCCTCGAGAAAGAAGCCGTACTCATCGACCGGTACCTTGAGTATCTTGGAAAGCGCCACGTTGGTGTCCTGGGGCACCAGGGGTGTTGATAGAACCAGGAGATCGACGGGGACCTTAAGGTCCCGGCCCAGGATCTCGCTCGATACCGTGACCGTGTCCTTCTCGATGACGGGAGGGTTCTCGAGCGAGTAGTTTATGAACCTCACGCCAGCCTTCTTCGCATCGACCAGCATGGTCTCGTTCTGCACTCCGTAGCACATTAGGTCGCGGTAAAGAACGGTGACATCCGCCTTCCACTTCTTTCGCATTATAATTGCGTTCTTTATCGCGGTCATGCAGCAGATCCTCGAGCAATAGAAGCGCCCGGGTATCCGGGCTCCGGCACATCCCATCAAGACCACCTTCTTGCGCCTGGACCTGGACCGCAGCAGCATGGCCTCGAGCTCGAGCATGGTGATGACCCGCCTGGAGTCGTGGCCGAACATGCCCTCGGGAAGGAGCGGCCTGGCGCCGGTTGCGACCACTATGATTCCTGCCACTACGGTCTCATCGCCGGAGGACACCGTTACCTCATATTTGCCTACATAGCCCCTCACGTCGGTCACTTCGCAGGCCTTCAGCACCCTGATCTTCGAGTTGCGCTCAACCCTGGAAGCAAGTCCATTTATGTAGTCGGCCGCCTTCTCGCCCCAGGGATAGATCTCATACAGCGACTTGACCAATCCTCCCAGGTGCTTCTGCCTCTCGATGAGAACCACCTCGAAGCCCCGCGCGGCGAGCTCCAGGGCCGCGGTCATGCCGGAGATGCCTCCACCCACCACGAGCGCCCGCTCGACGACGTTTCCGATGATGGGCTCCATGGGCTCCAGGTAGGCAGAGCGCGCCACGCCCATTCGTATTAAGTCCCTGGCCTTCAGGGTGGCAAGGTCGCGGTCTTCCTTGTGGACCCAGGAGCAATGCTCCCGGATATTGACGAACTCGAAATGGTAGGGGTTGAGTCCCGCATCTTTGCAGGCGGCCCGGAAAGTGGGCTCGTGGGTTCGCGGGGTACACGCAGCTACGACCACGCGGTCCAGCTTATTATCGATGATGGCCTGCTTTATGTCATTCACGCCCGCCTCCGAGCATGAATAGAGATTCTCTCTTACGAACACCACATTGGGAAGCGTCGCCGAGTACCCGGCGACATCCTCAGTGTCCATGAAACCGGCTATGTTGGTGCCGCAGTTACAGACGAAGACGCCTATTCTCGGGCCGTCTCCACTTGCCCGGCTGTCTCCACTTCCCTTTTTCTTCCGCTTGCTCATGCCTTGCTTGCTCCTGCGCCAACCGAGCGAAGCACGTGGGATGCGGCCCTCTGGGCAGCCGCGCTCGACTGGCTTACCGCCTCGGGGATATCGCATGGACCTTTACAGAATCCGCACGCGAAGATGCCTTTAACATTGGTGTCCGCAGGCTGATCGTTCCTGGTCGTGATGAAGCCATACTTGTCGGCCTTGACCCTGAGCATCTTCGCGAGCTCGCGTGATCCCCGGGATGCTGTTGCCGCCGTGGCCAGCACCACCATCTCAACTTTGAGGCTCTCGACCTTCCGCTGCCTGGTGTCCTCATACAGCACGATGGGATTGCCTTCATCGTCCTCGCCTATCTCCGCCACCCTTCCCCTCACGTACTGGACCCCGTACTCCTCCGCCGCGCGCTTCTCATACTTCTGGAAGCCCTTGCCGACATTCCGGAGGTCCGTGTGGAAGATGTAGGATACGCTTTCCGGGTCGTGCTCCCGGGCAAGCATCGCGTCCTTGATCGAACACATGCAGCATACGCTGGAGCAGTAGCTGCAATAGTTGAGGTCACGGGATCCCACGCACTGGACATAGGCCACCGTCTTGGCGAGTTTCTGATCCGACGGCCTGTAGAGGTGGCCGCCGGTCGGGCCCGTGGCGTTGATCAGGCGCTCATACTGAAGGCCGGTTATCACGTTCTTGATCTTCCCGTAGCCGTAATAGGTGAGATCGCCGGGCTCGAAGATATCGAGGCCGGTGGCGATGATGACCGACCCCACATCCAGAGAGAGGATCTCGTCCTTCATCTCGAAGTCGATCGCGCCCTTGTCGCACCTCTTCTTGCAGACCCCGCACTTGCCCTTTTTAAGGTAGATGCATGCCTCGGGGTCGATGGTCATCACCGCGGGAATTCCCTGCGAGAAGTACAGGTATATGGCCTTCCGTTGCCTCAGCCCCATGTCGAAGGTATCCTTCGCGCGTCCCGGACACTTCTCCAAGCAGTCACCGCAGGCATTGCAGATTTCCTCATCAACATACCGCGCCTTCCTCCTGACCTTGAGGGTAAAGCCTCCGCTCTTGCGAGAAAGGCCTTCGACCTCACTGTAGGCCAGCATTTTGATCCGGGGATGCCGACCGGCATCCAGCATTTTAGGCGCGAGAATTCATATGGAGCAATCGTTGGTCGGAAACGTCTTGTCCAGCTGCGCCATGACCCCGCCGATCGAGGGTTTCTTCTCGATCAGAAACACCTCTATGCCCATCTCGGCCAGGTCGAGCGCCGCCTGGATGCCGGCGATTCCGCCACCGATCACCGCGACCTTAGGTACCACGCTTTCCACCTCCAAGGGAATCCGCAAGGAGCGTGATCAGATCCGTTATCTCTATCTCACCCGAGGTGTCCCCGTCACGCAGGGCACACCTGAGATGTATGTTACACTTTGGACAGGCGGTTATGAGCGTATCCGCGCCCGTCGCGATAGCCTCGTCAAGCCGCTCCACCTGGATCTTCTTATTGACCCTGGTACAATTTACCCAGTTGCTCGAACCGCAGCAGATGGAGTCCTTGCCGGCGCGTTTCATCTCCACGAGCTCAAGCCCGGGTACGGCCTCAAGAAGCACCCGCGGCTCATCCAGGATGTCCTCCCCCTTGGCCAGCCGGCAGGGGTCCTGGTAGGTTACCTTCTTCTTCGGCGTAGGGACAAACCGCAGCTTCTCGGAGCTCTCCGCAAGCAGCGTGAGTATGTGAACCGGCTCTATTCCCGGTTTCCGGACCAGGTCAGGATAGACATCCTTGAACATGCGGTATCCTTCGGGACAGGAGAACACAACCTGCTCCGCCCCCGTCGCCTTGACCGCCTCGATGGCCTTCCTGGCGAACGTCCGCGCGGTATCGGTCTGCCCCGTCCAGTAAGCGTCGTGCCCGCAGCAGACCTCGTACTCGCTCACCGCGGGTATGATCCCGAGATGGTTGAGCAGGCGAATGCTGGCGTTCGCGATGCGGCTTCCCTCGAATCCTATGTCCCTGAAGACCACGTCCAGGAACGGGAGGCAGCCTCCGAAGTAATAGACCTTGCCGCGCTTCCGGGTCTTCACGCCCTTCCCCAACCAGGAGGCCCGCCTGCGGAAGCCGGGCAGGAGCTGGAGCGAGGCGATCGCGGAGAGGGTCTCGGCATGGGTGCATATCCCCTCTTCACCAACCCGTAAGGCTTTCTCCCGGAGCAATCTCATGAACCCGGTAAAGTCGACGGTCGATGGACAGCGAAGATCGCAGGTACCGCAGGTAAGGCAGCTCCAGATTTCCCGGTCATGGATGCTCTCCCCCTCTTCCAGAAGGAGCGCCCTCTCCACGACCATCCTGGGCGAATAGTCAGGATTGAAACGCGATACCGGACAGCTGCCCGTGCATACGCCGCACTCAAGGCAGAGATACGCCCTGGTCTTATTTATTTCTCGCTCGAACCCCACGCCTGCTCCTCGCTGTGGATTTCTTGCTGGAACTCTTAGCCGGTCCCTTAGCCGTCGATTTCCTGCGTATGGCTTTCTTGCGTGAGACCGTCTTGAACTGCTTCCCGAAACCGGTTACTGCCCGCTTGAGTTCCTTGCCCTGGCTGTCGGCTATGAGACTGAACCCAAGCCGCCTGGCCGGTATGCCCGCAAGTCCCAGGATCTCCCTGGTCTCTTCCACGATCTGCCCGCACCTCTCGCTGCCATTGTAATAATGGCAGTCGCCTTCATGGCAGCCCAGCACAAGGACACCCTCGATGCCTTTCGCGAAAAGTTTCAAGAGGAAAGACACCTTGACGAGCCCCGCACACTTCACCGGCATGACCGTCGTCCCAGGATCGAAGCTGAAACCGTCCCTGGTGGCGTTCTCCATGGCAGTCATCGGATGCCAACTGCATGCTACCACCGCGATTCTGGTCTTGATCCTACACCCCCGTCACAGCATTGATGGTCATGTCGATCTGCCGCGGCGACATCCCCCCGAGCCTTATCGCGCCGGAGGGACACACCGAGACGCATACGCCGCAGCCCGTGCACTGAACGGCGATCACGCGGGCGCGCTTCATGCCGTCATCATCGTCGATATACTCAATGGCTCCGTGTCTGCATTCGTCGTAGCATCTTCCGCATCCCCGGCAGAAGGCCACCTCGACGGTAGATACATGAGAGGTCCGCACCACCTTGCCGGCGCTTATCAGCTCATGCGCCCTGGAGGCCGCACCGTAACCCTGAAGGATCGCCTCCGTGATCGTTGACGGCCAGTGAGCGCTGCCTGCGACGAATATGCCGCGCGGGGCGAACTCCTCGGGTCTTATCTTAAGATGCGGTTCCAGCATGAACCCGTACTCGTCCGTGGGAACTCTCAAGATCTCTGCCAGGCGGCGCGTCGATTGCGAAGGAACCAGCGGTGCCGCGAGCACCACGTGCTCAAACGGCAAACGCACGTCTATGTCCGATATCTCGTCATAGACCGTGACCTGGCCGGCCTCAACCACCGGCGGCTTCTCAAGGGAATACCGGATTATCTCCACGCCCATTTCCCTTGCCCTGTCCAGGTCGCCCGCGTATTCCGCGAACCCTCGCGAGAGTATCGTGATCCTGGTCGAAGGGTACTTCTCCTTTATCAGGACCGTGTTCTTGATGGAGGCCGTGCAGCACACCCTCGAACAGTAGGGCCTCTCCTCATTCCTGGACCCGGCGCACTGGATCATGACGATGTCCGAGCCCGGGTTCTCGCCCCTCAAGAGCATGTTCTCAAGCTCGATCTGGGTTATGACATTATCCACGGATCCGTAGCCAAAGATGCCATCGGGCGTGAGCACATCGGCCCCGGTGGCCACGATGATGGTTCCTGCCTCAAGCTCCCTGCCATTGGAGAGCTCCAGGCGGTAATCACCCACATGGCCTGACACCTTGACAGGCTCCGCGCAGGTTATGACCTCGACACCGTCTTCCTCCAGGCGTTCGCGCTGCCTGCCCACGAAAACCTTGGCCTCAACATAGGCGGGAAAGACCGCGTTCAACCGGTTGAGGAGCCCGCCGGGAAACTTCTCTCGCTCCACGAGCCATACCCCGACTCCTCTTGCCTTGAGGGCCGAGGCTGCGGACATGCCCGCCACACCACCACCCACAACCACGCAACTTGGCCTTACCTCAACTTCGATCCTCTCCCTGGCAACCGCTTCCCGTACCCGGGCAACAGCCAGTTCCACGAGGCGCCCGGCGCAGGCGGTGGCATTCTTTCTCGAGCCCCTGTGCGCAAGCAGGCAGTGATCGTATATGTT
>JAUVJV010000058.1 GCA_030592245.1 Candidatus Eiseniibacteriota bacterium | reverse complement strand
CCCCGGAGCCTCCGCTGGCAATCGATGTTGCGGACCTCGATGGGAATCTCGACCTTAGCTGGACACCCACGTCGGGCGAGTGTGGATGGTATGAGCTCGAGCTGGCCTCCGATCCCGATTTCACCGAGGGTGTGGTCCGCGTAGCGGGCATCAGCGAACCGCAGTACACGATTGATCCCGGTCTGCTGACCGGGGATAGCTGCTACTGGAGAGTCGCGGCCTTTGACTATCCGCACGGCAAGCGAAGCCGGTTCAGCGACATGTTCTCGATACAATTGGACGGGCAGGGACCTTCTGACTTCGGGCCGTCTGCGGCAATGCTGGGCGCATACCCCAATCCCGCCCATGGAGATGTGGTGCTCATGCTCTCCAGGCCATGCGACCGCGTGGCGGAGTGCCTGATATACGATGTGGAGGGCCGGCTGGTAACGACCCTGCCCATGTCGCTCGGTGAAGAGGGCATGTCGACTACGTGGAACACCATCGGAACGAGTGGCGTCCCGGTTCCGCCCGGCGTGTATTTCGCCAGGATCAAGGCCCCGGATATAGACCTCCGACACAAGATCGTGCTGATCCGTTGACCGGAGCGGTACCGGCCCACGTTGCCTTATTCCACTTGATTCCAGAGTAGCCAGTTGATTATACCTAGTTGAGTATACTCTGTATCAGCAAGGAGGGTTATGGGCCTGAGACTGCCTGACGGCATACGGTGGGGCTTCATAGTGCTGGCGGCTGTGCTCGCGTTCACCTCGGTCGCGCATGCCGAAAATGACAAGGCGAAGCCCACCGATCTGGATCTTAAGAAGCGTCTCAGGGCACTCCGCTCTCTTCCCTACACTTCCCTGACCTCGACCGATGTCGATTCAACCCGGTCGGGAGTGACCGCTTATGAGACCGCCCGCGCTTACCCCGGATACAATCTCTATTGCGGGCGGCTGTCCGCCGAGGTATTCCTGCTGGATATGACGGGTGACCTGGTTCACAGGTGGACGTATCCCGATGAGAAAATGAGGGTCTGGAACCAGGCGGTCATGCTGGAGAACGGTGACCTCATAGTCATACGCAAGTTCCACGACGTGATACGGCTGGACTGGGATTCCAATCTCCTGTGGAGCATTCCGATTCAAGCCCATCACGAGATCGTGCCGATGCCGGACGGGACTTATTACACGATCGCCCGTGAGATTCACATCCACAGGGGTCTCCGCGTCAGGTTTCCCTCGATTGTGCGCTTCAGTGATGATGGCGAGCTTCTCGAGAGGTGGTCGACCTATGAGCATCTCGACGAGATCAAGCGGAAGTTCAACCAGCGCTCTTTCATAGATGCAATTCTCGACAGCTTGCTTGAAGGCGAAGTAGACCCCGTGACCTGGGAACCGACAACCAAGCGGGCGAAGATGCTCAAGGCCGAGATAGATGTCTGGCCGCTGAGGTATGACCAGTTCCACTTCAATACCATAACCGTGCTTCCTCCGAATCCTCTGGAGGTTGAGGATGCCCGGTTCGAGCGGGGAAACCTGCTTATCTGCTTCAGGAACGTCAACCAGATCGCGATCCTCAAAAAGGATACCAAGGAAATACTCTGGGTGTGGGGCGAGGGACACCTCGATTGGCCCCATCATCCCACCATGGTTCAAGACGGGAACATACTCGTGTTCGACAACGGAACAAAGCGCAAGCATTCAAGACTACTCGAGCTCAATCCCGTTACCCTTGAGGTCGAGTGGGAATATGTTGCGGACCCGGCGGAGGACTTCTTCACCCCCGAGAAGGGTTCGGCCCATCGCTTTCCAAACGGAAATACCCTGGCTTGCGAAGGCGACATGGGAAGAGCTTTCGAGATCACCCGTGACGGGGAGATCGTCTGGGAGTGGGTGAACCCAGCAATGAGAGGGAAGCGGCGCGAGCAGCTCTACCGCATGGACCGTCTGGAGCCGGGGGTCGTGGAGCCCCTGCTTGACCGGCGAGGCCTGAAATAGCCGGGGGCAGGAAACGCTCCCGCGCTCCTGCCCCGGTGAGACTCAAACAGACTGTTACCGTACTTGAGACTGTTACTTCACTCGGCGAATCCCTTCCACTTTGCTTCCAGGTTGGGATCGTTCACAGTCTCGAGAACATAATCACCGAATTCCTTGCTGGTGGCCCCGTTAGATCTGCCGGTCATCACGAGTTTCTTCTCATACTGGCCGGTTATGTCGAGGGCCATCTCAAGCATCCTGCCCTTGTCCGGGAATCCGATATGGTTCATCATCATCGCGCCCGCGCGGATCATGCTGCACGGATCGGCATACTGCGCCCTGTTCTCCTTGACCATTCTGGGGGCGGACCCGTGGATGGCCTCGAACATCGCGTATTTCTTGCCGATGTTGGCGCTTCCGGCGGTTCCCACGCCACCCTGGAACTCCGCAGCCTCATCCGTGAGGATATCTCCGTAGAGGTTGGGAAGCACCATCACCTTGAAGCTCGCCCGGCGTTTGGGATCGACCAGCTTGGCAGTCATGATGTCGATATACCAGTCGTCGCACTCGATGCCGGGATATTCCTCGGCCATCTTCTGCCCGATCTTGAGGAACTTGCCGTCCGTGGTCTTGACCACGTTGGCCTTGGTCACAATGGTCACCTTGTCGATCCCGTTCTTCTTGGCGTACTCGAATGCCAGTCTGCAGATCCGCTCGGTGCCCTGGGAGGTGATCACCTTGAAATCCATGGCAAGGTCCTCGGTAACATCCACGCCGGAGCTACCGAGCACATAGGCTCCCTCGGTGTTCTCCCTGAAAAAGGTCCATTCGATGCCATCCTTGGGGATCCTCACCGGCCTCACATTGGCGAAAAGGTCCAGATAGCGTCTCAACGCGACATTGGCGCTCTCGATATTGGGCCAGGGATCGCCCTTCCGGGGTGTGGTCGTGGGGCCCTTGACCGTGACATGACACTTCTTGATGTCCTCGAGCGTGTCATCCGGGACCGCCTTCCCGACCTCGGCCCTTTTCTCGATGGTAAGGCCTTCGATCGTCCGGAACTCGATCTTCCCGCTCTTCACCCCATCGGCCAGTAAGGTCTCCAGAATGCGCTGCGCCTCCTCCGCAATGGCCGGGCCTATTCCGTCGCCGCCGATCATCCCGATGATAATGGGCTTAAGGGCAGCATAATCTGTCCACTCCTCACCCTTCTTCATCCGCTCGATTCTCTCCAGCTGCTCCTTGATCAGACCCTCGAAGTGAGTTTTCGCCTTCTCAATGGCCTGAGTGTCCATTTTCCCCTCCTTCACATGACCTGGCAATCACAGTGCTGAGCCGCTAGCTCATCCAAGTAGAGCGCACCGTTTTCGAGTTTCCGATACTACACCTTTTGCGGGGTTCTGTCAATCGGGGTCGGATGGCCAGGTGAAGGAAGCCGGCGGGCTCGCCAGGCTCATGAACAAGGGGTAGATGGCGGACTTCCGCACAGGTTGGGGTCTTCTATAGGCGCATCACAACTCTGGCAATCTCCAGGTATACCAGCAGGGCTACCACGTCCAGAATGCTTGCGATGAAGGGCCCGGAGACCACGGCCGGATCGAGCCTGAGCTTCTTGAATATCAGCGGAAGCACCGCACCCAGCACGGTGGCAAAGGTGACAACCAAGACCATGGTCAGCCCGACGGTAATGGCCAGCCCGATGCTCTTTTCAAGCAGGTAGCCCCTTAAGCTCCCCACGACGGCAACCACGACTCCTATCGTGAGCCCCACGACGATCTCCTTCCAGAAGATCTTGAGCGAATCCCTCAGCGAAACCTCGCCCGTGGCCAGGCCCCTGATTATGACCGTGGACGCCTGCGTGCCGGCATTGCCTCCCGAGGCGTTTATGACCGGAATGAAGATGGCCAGCGCAAAGACACTCGTTATCATAGATTCATACCGGTGGATAATCGTGCCCGAGATGAATCCCACGGCCGCAAGGAGAATCAGCCACACCACCCTCTGGCGCGCAAGTGAGAACGGGTTGGTCGGCAGGTACCTCAAGTGCTCTCCCGCCGCGCCATAGTGATACATGTCCTCGGTGGCCTCCTCCTCCAGGACGTCTGCCGCATCATCATGGGTGACAATTCCGACCAGCCGCCCGCCATCGTCCACGACCGGAACGGCAAGAAGGTCATAGTCCTTCACGACCTTCGCCGCATCTTCGACATCATCGGTTGCCAGGACATGCTTGACGTCGCTTTTCATGACGTCCTTGACTCGCGCGTGCCTGGAGGAGATGAAGAGGTTCTTGAGCGAGACGAAACCCACGAGTTTCCTGGATTCGTCGATAACGTATATATAGTATATGGTCTCTTTGTCGGGAGCGATCCGCCTGAGCTCGGAAACCGTCTCGGTAACCGTGAGATCCGTTTTCACCGCGGCATATTCCGTTGTCATCACGGAACCCGCGGTACCCTCATCGTAGCTCACAAGCCTGGCGATCTCGTTTCGCTCGGCCTGTGCGATCAGGGGCAGCACGCGCTCGGCCTCGTCCTCGGGAAGGGCCTTGATAAGGTCCACGCGCTCATCAGGGTCCATGGCTTCCATCAACCTGGCACCGTCGCGGCGCGGCATTACCCCGAGCGTATCGACCTGCTGCTCGGTCTCAAGCTTCTGGAAGGCGCCGGGCCCCTGGGGCTCGCCGAGAGCAAGCACAATGCGGGCGATCTCACTGGCTTCCAGCCCGCTTATGAACTCGGCAATGTCATAAGGGTGCTGTCCTTCCAGGAAGCTCTTGATTTCCTCAGAGGTGCCATCCTGAAGCAATTGCTCGAGCTCGGGCTTTATGATGGAAGGATCTCCCAACTTCGACCTCCGGACCTGAGTTGCAGTCGCCGGAGTGTAGCACCTGGCGGTGGCGGGTGCAAAGCTCCAAGTGGATTATGCCGGCCGGATAAAACAGATAAGATCCGGCCCCACCGTGTTGAGTTTTCAACTAAGCGGGGCCGGACCTCTATGTCGAATCTCTGCTATTGAATTTTGAACCTATTTCACTCCGCAGGCTCGAAGGTGATGACATCCAGCCAGGCGCCTTGTCCGCTCACCTGCATGATCTTGAAGGTGCAATCGCCTTCGTTCAGTGCGATCGCGCTGCTCCCGGCAGCATTGAAGATCGGCTTGCTTCAGCCTACCCCCTCCCCCTCATCAAGCGTGAATTCCGGCTCCTGCTCTCCGCCGCAGTCCTCGGAGGTCAACGTCACGACAATAATGCTGTCCCTGGGTGCCGAGTACCGGACGGTGACATCATAGAGACCGGCCTCGGGAACCGAAAGCGCGAGCTCGATCCACTCGCCTTCCCTGTCCATGCCGAGAGCCACATGCTGGCCGCTGGCATTCGTGCAGTACCCCCTTTGTATCATCATAGAACCATCGACATTGTAATGCCCCGTGTAGCTCTCGGCTTCCACGCTGAAAGCTTGAGGGTCAGGCGGCGGATTCGTTGCCTTGTCGGTCCCGCAGGAGAAGCCGGCGAGCACGCACAGTCCCACCAGGATCCAGCCTGTCTTCCTAAGTCGCACGGTCACACTACCTCCCTGTCCACAATCAATATCTATCCATAGGCAGATCAGGTTCAGCGCTTCCGCCAGACGAGATCGATCTTGCCCACCCGGTCCTCCACCGCGTTCAGGATGTCCCAATTGGCGATCTTCTCCGCGATCGCCTGGATGTCCGGCCAGAGCACCCTGTCTTCCTCAAGGGGCTTCACCACCTTGCGTACCTCCGCATAGGCGGCCGCGACCCCTGCCCCAGGCTTGTCATCCAGGAAGTAAATGGCCTGGGCAGCCGACATCATTTCGATGGCAAGAACATTGGTCACGTTCCACACAATCTCCTGGAGCTTGCTGGCCGCAAGGGGCCCCATGCAGATGTGGTCCTCCTGGTCGGCAGCCATGCTGAAATTGTCCACGATAGCAGGGCTGGCCAGGAGCTTGTTCTCCGAGCACAGGGCAGCCGCAGTGTACTGGGCCACCATGAGACCGGAGTTCAGGCCCTCGCCCTTCACCAGGAACGCGGGAAGCCCGACATTGAGGTTGGGATTCATGAGCCGGTTTATGTGGCGCTCGCTTAAGCCCCCCACTTCGCTCATGGCAATACCCAGAAGATCGAGGGCCAGCGCCACAGGCTGGCCGTGGAAATTTCCACACGGGAGCTGGGCCCGGTCCTTGGGGAAGAAGAGCGGATTGTCAATGACCGAGTTCATCTCGGTCTCGACCTGGCCGCGCACATACGCGATCGCATCAACCGAAGGACCGAATATCTGGGGAATGCAGCGAAGGCTGTAAGCATCCTGCACCTTCTTGCTCATCTTGCCGGCCAGCCTGCTTCCCTTGAGGAGTTTCCTCATGTTCTGGGCCACGGCATTCTGGCCGTTATAGGGCCTTACCGCATGAACCCGCTTGTCATAGCCCGTCAAGGGAGTGCGCAGGGCATCGGCCGACATCGCGCTCGCGATGATCGCGGTCTTGATGAGCCGTATCGAATCGTAGAGCCTCAAGGCCCCGCATGAGGTAAACATCTGGGTGCCGTTGATCAAGCCCAGGCCTTCCTTGTAGTGCAACCTCACGGGCTTTATCTTCGCCTTCTCAAGCGCCTTTCCGCCACTCACCACCTTGCCCTTGTAGAAGGCCCTGCCCTCACCCATCACAACCTCTGCAATCTGCGATAGTGGAGAAAGGTCGCCGCTGGTTCCGACCGATCCCTTCTTGTTGACGGCGGGAACCACATTCCGGTTGATCATCTTGACCAGCGTCTCAAGCGTGCTAAGCCTGACGGCGGAATAGCCCTTGGCTAGGACATTCGCCCTCAGGAGCATCGCGCCGCGCACCTCATCTTCATCGAAGAAGCCGCCGACGCCGGCGGAGTGGCTGTATATGATCCGCTTCTGCAGTTCCCTGCTCACGCCGACGGGCACATGCACCCTGGCGAGCTCGCCGATACCGGTGGTCACGCCGTATATGAGCTGGCCTTCGGCGACAAGGTCCTCCACCGTCTTCCTGCATCTCACGACAGCCTTGCGGGTCTTCTCGGCCAGCTTCACCCTGGCGTGGTTCCTGCCAACCTCATGCACATCATCAATCCTGAGGCCATCTCCCTTAATCTGGATTGTCATGGTTTCCCTCCACCTGAATAGGTTGAATGTTTTGAGCTCATCCGAATCTACCAGATAGAGTCTCGGCAAGCAATAGTACTCGTGGCCGGATTGAGATCATCCCATCCTGTGTTCCTTTAGAATCGCCTGCCGCCCACCGGGAGCGTGAGGCCGCGGCAGCAGTGACCTCGCCGATTGCCCGTTCTCGGGGTAATTACGTTGACAGGCGGCCGACTTTTACTGAGATTAATCCCTAAGACTCAGGCTTACCCGGACCGGCAAGGTGAAGGAACATGGAAAGAAAGGTTTTCGAAGACCACAGGAAGGGCGGCTATGCCGAGGTCTGGCACGTGGCCTACCCGGCGGTCCTGACCATGTTCTCTCAGACGATCATGAGCTTCACCGATGCCGTCATGGTCGGGCGGCTCGGAGCGGTGGAGCTTGCCGGCGTGGGCTTTGCCGGTACCATGGTCTGGGGCCTCTATTCCTTCTTCAATGGCATGGTCAACGGGGTCAACACCTTCGTGGCCCAGGACTACGGGGCCAAGCGTTACCGCAATATAGGCACCATGACCTGGCAGGGCTTCTATATCGCACTTGCCTCCGGCGCCATCCTGCTTGTCCTTAGCCAGTTCAGCGGCGACCTGTTCCGGTTTGTCGGTCCCGATGAGAGCGTCCAGCGAATAGGCTCGACGTATCTGGGGATCAGGATGCGCGGCGGGGTTTTCATCATCATGTGGATGTGCTTCTCGGCCTTCTTGAGAGGCCTGGGAGATACGAGGACTCCGCTTAAGATCACCCTGTTAGCCAACATCATCAACATCGCCGGAGACTACGTCCTGATATTCGGCAAGTTCGGCTTCCCGAGGCTCGAGACCGAGGGAGCAGCCATCGCCACGGTGTTTGCCAACGGTGTCGGCGCCGTCCTTTTCTTTGCCGTCTTCATCGCTCACAAGAATGCCGACCTCTACGGCATAAGGTCCGAGTGGAGACTCAAGATGGCTGCCCTGAAGCGGCTGGCCCGCGTGGGGGGACCCATCGGCCTGCAGTGGCTGCTGGACATGGGCAGCTTCATAGTCTTCTCAGCTCTCATTGCCAGGATGGGAATCGCCGAGCTCACAGGCCATGAGGCGGCCTTAAGGCTGATGCACCTCTCCTTCATGCCGGCATTCGGGCTTTCGATCGCATCGACCACGCTTGTAGGCCAGTATATCGGGGCGAAGGAAATGCTCTACGCGGTCAGAAGCGGCAATTCCTCATTGAGGATGGGGTTTCTCTATACCCTTTTCATAGGATTGGTGTTCATGATCTTCCCGGAGAAGCTGGTCGCCCTGATCAACTCCGATCCGGATGTGGTGAGGCTCGGAAGCAGCATACTCAGGCTGGCCGCGATATTTCAGGTCTCAGACGGCCTCGGTATCGTCGCTAACGGATGCCTGCGGGGTGCCGGCGATACCAAGTGGGCAATGTTCATAGGCATCGGTTATGCATGGTTCTTATTCCTGCCCCTGGCTTACCTCGGGGGATTCGTCTTGAAGGGCGGGGCGGTAGGAGCCTGGGCGGGCGCTACCCTCTACATAACCGCCCTGGGACTCACCTTCTTCTTCCGCTTCCGGAGCGGCAAGTGGCAGTCCATTAAGATATAGAAACGAGTGTGACGATAAACTATGATGTGCCCTGACGCGTCGATTTCCGGGCGCATTGACATTTGGACGCATTGACGCGCCTGGAGTGATTCCCGGTCTTTCCAACGAGGACTTATGCCTGAACCCGCGCCAGCCAGCATACTCTTCATCGCCCACGATACGGGCTTCATCGGAGGCGCGGAACGCCAGCTGCTGGAGCTCTTCAGGGGCCTGGACAGGAAACGTT
>JAUVJV010000390.1 GCA_030592245.1 Candidatus Eiseniibacteriota bacterium | reverse complement strand
GACCAAAGACCCCATCCTGATATACCCTACGCAGCATTATCAGAATGGCGGTATCAAGATAAGTGACGATGCCGAGAGCGGCATCCCGAACCTCTTCGTGGCCGGTGAAGCTTCCGGCGGTATCCACGGCAGGAACAGACTGATGGGCAACTCCCTGCTCGACATCCTCGTGTTCGGAAGGAGAGCCGGGAAGAGCGCCGCAGCGCGCGCCAAGGATACCAAGATCGGGGAACTCACTCTCGAGCACGTCAAGAAATACCATGAGGAGCTCAAGGCCGCAGGCATTCCCAGGGATCGGGTCTCCCCCATGTTGCTTCCCGACTACCGGAGGCCTGAGACCAAGGAGCGGCAGAAAGGCCAGATTCCTCTTGGCGCCGAGATCTGATTTCGGCTTGCTTGACACTCGGAATAGCCGCGTGTTAGCATCCGTGCAGGTTAGAGCGAATTCTTTTATCACGGGTCTGTACCATTCGACAGGGAGTTGCATGTGAGGGAGTATAAGAGTACTGAGATCAGGAATGTGGTGCTCGTCTCCCATGGAGGGACGGGCAAGACATCGCTTGCGGAGTGCCTGCTGCACACGGCCAAGGCCACATCCAGGCTCGGCAAGGTCGAGCAGGGTAGCTCCATCCTCGACTATGGCGATGACGAGATCGAACGCAAGATCACAATCAACCTTGCCGTGGCCCACCTGGACTGGCGAAACATCAGGATCAACCTCGTAGACACGCCGGGTTACGCGGACTTCTATGGGGATACCAAGGCGGGCGTCAGGGCCGCAGATGCGGGCCTGGTGCTCGTAAAGGCCGACTCCGGGGTAGAGGTGGGGACCGAGAAGGTATGGGAGTTTCTCGATGAGCTCTCTCTCCCCAGGATGGTCGTGATCAACAGGCTTGACAAGGAGTTCGCCGACTTCGGCAAGGTCTGCGAACAGGTCAGGAGCATGCTCGGGGGCCCGGTGATCGAGGCGCAGCTTCCGGTCGGCGTCGGTGATGACTTCACCGGCGTGATCGATCTCCTGACGATGAAATACTACAAGTATGACCGTAGCGGCTCCGGTGCCGGCATGATGCAGGAAATCCCCTCGGAGCTCGCCGGCCAGGCCAAGGCGGCGCGGGAGAAGCTGGTTGAGAGCATAGCCGAATGCAATGATGAGCTGCTGGAGGCCTATCTTGAGGGTAAGGAAGTCAAGCAGGAGGATTTCGTGGAGGCTCTCAAGGAGGGCTTCAGGGCCGGCAAGATCACTCCGGTCGTGTGCGCCTCTGCCGAGTTCTCTATCGGCACCCAGCAGATCCTGGACCTGATTGCTTCCGCGTTCCCGACCCCGCTGGACATGGGTGCTGTGACCGGCAAGGATGGCCGCACTGGTGAGGCAAAGGAATGGAAGGCCTCCGGCGATGAGCCCTTCGCGGCCCTGGTTTTTAAGACCATCTCCGAGCCCCACGTGGGCGACATGTCGATAATGAGGGTCTATAGTGGTGAGGTCTTGGAAGGGACCGAGGTCTTCAATACAGCCAAGAACTCAACCGAGAAGTTCACCCAGATTTACAACCTGATGGGGCGTGAGCGTCGCGAGGTCAACAGGCTCGTTGCCGGTGATATCGGGGCCACGGTGAAGCTTAAGGAAACTGGAACCAATGATACGCTTTGTGACAGGAACAACCCCGTGATGGTTGATCCTGTCAACTTCCCCAAGCCGGTGGTGAGGGACGCGATCGAGGCGCTGAGCAAGAACGATGAGGACAAGATGTCCAGCGGCCTCGCCAGGCTTCACCAGGAGGATCCCACTTTCACCATGTTCGTGGATTCCGAGACCAAGCAGACTATTATCTCGGGAATGGGAGAACTTCATCTGAGCGTGGGTCTTAAGCGCCTGAAGGAGCGGTTCAATGTCGGGGTCAAGCTCTTGAAGCCCCGCATCGCCTTCCGCGAGACTGTTAAGGGAAGTGCCGAGGCCCAGGGTAAGTATAAGAAACAGACCGGAGGCAGGGGCCAGTATGGGGATGTCTGGCTGAGAATAGAACCGCGGGAGCGTTCGGCGGGCTTCGAGTTCGTCAACAAGCTCGTCGGCGGCTCGGTTCCTACCAAGTATGTGCCCGCGGTGGAAAAGGGCGTGACCGAGATGATGACCGATGGGGTCGTTGCCGGATATCCGGTGGTCGATCTTAGGGCCACCATCTTCGACGGCTCATTCCACGAGGTCGACTCCTCGGACATGGCCTTCAAGATCGCCGCCGGAATGGCCTTCAAGAAGGCCTTCGCGGATGCCAGGCCCGTACTCCTGGAGCCCATAATGGACGTGGTGGTTACGGTTCCGGAGGACCACCTGGGCGACGTGATGGGCGATCTATCGGGCAAGCGCGGCAAGATACAGGGCGTGAACGCACGGGGCCATCTCCAGGTCGTGCGCGCCCAGGTGCCGCTAGCGGAGCTCTACAAGTACTCCACCACCTTAAGGTCGATGACCCAGGGGCGTGGGGTGTTCGAGAGATCCTTCTCGCATTACGAGGAGGCGGCGCATGAGTTTGCCCAGAAGATAGTCGAGGAATCCAAGGCCGAGGAAGAAGCCAAGAAATAATAGCAACCAACGGACTTGAATAAACTGGAAACGGTAAAGGGAAAAGGGGACAGACACCTGTTTCGACAGGGCGAAATAGGTGTCTGTCCCCTTTGTTGAGGCAGCATGAACGAGAATCCACTGGGCATCTCAACTTCTTGGAACGCCACGGGCGTCCTGGACGGAGCCGTGATCGTTGCTCAAGTAACCGGCCTAGGTTTCAAGGGACTCGAGGTCGAGTACCGCCTGAGCGAGGCTGCGGTTCAAGGCATCGAAGCGGCTGTCGAGGCCGGCGAGATCAAGGTCCTGAGCGTCCACAACTATTCCCCGCTGCTTACCGGGGAGAAAGCCAGTAGCAGGGGAGGCGACAAGCGCAATCTCGCCTCGCCTGACGGGAAAGAGGCCGCCGAGGCGGCCGCGCTTGCACGGCGCAGCGTGGATCTCGCCGTGCGGCTCGGCGCCAGGGCCCTCGTGGTCCATGCGGGGGAGATCGACATGGACCGGGCCTATTTCGGGGAGATTGCCGATGCCGTGAAGAATCATG
>JAUVJV010000339.1 GCA_030592245.1 Candidatus Eiseniibacteriota bacterium | reverse complement strand
CGCCGACCGGGGAGGGTCCGAAATATGCGCCAAGCCCCTTGCCCTGGCGAGCGCCCTGGGGAAGCTTCAGCGCGGGGTAAAACAGACTCCCATGGCCCACGGGAATCCCGCCCATTCCCACATGTTCATAGTGAACCCGTTCTTCGGGGGGCTCCAGAAGCTCTTTTCCACTCACCCGCCCGTTGAGGAGCGCGTGCGCCGCCTGAAGGCCATCGCTCAGGAGCGTGGGTTGGCTTAGACCCGATCCGGCTCAGACCCGGTTTGAAAGGCCACTCGGATGGAGTTGCCCCTCTGTCAGGGCTTGGTGTCCAGGTGGCTGTACTTGGAGTTGAGCTTCATCGCATCACCGAGGCCCCGGTCATAATCGTAGAGGGCCTGCTCCCAGTGACCATACATAGGATTGGGGAGCAGGATCCACTTCTCGCCCCAGTAGTCGAGGTACTTCCTGGCAGCGATCACGCGCCCCTCGGGTGATACTTCTCCCAGGTAGGCGAAGTCGTTAAAGTCATCACCCACAAGCAGCAGGACCCGGTGGGTGCTCCCGACATATGCTCTCCGCGTGCTCTTGTCCGAAGTCCAGTCAGGCTGCTCATCCTTTGTGAGCACCGTCTCACCCGTGATCATGGGACCGAACCGGTCCCTCAGGTTACGGACGGTGTGATCCTCATTGTGGTGACCCCGGTTGGTCACGAAAAAGATCTCTACCCCCTCCTCGATCGCGTGCTGGATAAACTCCTTCGCCCCCGGTATATCGCGGGCCGCCGCCTCGGCAACCCACTTGTCCCACATTTCCTTGTTGTATTCCCTGTTCTTGAGTACCAGCCTCGCCTCGAGGGGTGAATTATCGAGCACCGTCTCATCCACATCCAGGATCACGGCCGGCGGCAGGGTCCCGGATGCCTGCCCTTCATGAAGCGCCGTCCATTGCAGACCGTACAGGGCTTCATCCAGCATGAGCGTCGCCAGCTTGTAGCTTTCCCGGCAGGCAAGCTCATACTCCGGAGATGTCTGAACCCAGAGCACGCAGTTTAGCTGCTCGTGGGTCTCCCTCCCCACCGTGGCCGATCCAGTGCTCATGCCCTGACCCGCGCACCCGGCGAGAACTACTCCGGCCAGAGCGCCCATGATCACCATGGCTATCCAGCGATACTGCCTTTTCATTGAGCTACCTCCTGAAGTTCTTACTCACGATGAACCGTATTATGGATGCTCAGAACGTCTCGGCACAGACAGAGCACACAACAGAACCACCACTGGCTTCAAGGCGGCTCCTCATCATCTGGGACAGCATCGAGATATCACCATCCGAGTGGAAAGCATGTATGCCACTGCGGGTGATATGCACAGCAGCAGCGGTTCTTTGGGGCAGCAATGCTGCCACCCTCTCATCACTCAACTGTGGGTTAGTAAGCAGGGTCTCAAACTCATCAGCAGACCACTCTTTTGGATGCACCATTGCATACCTCCTTTAAGAACGGGAACACCCCGTAGCCTGTATCAGATTGCCACGCTTCAGCGATACTCGCAATGATAAAAGGAGAAGAGGAGTTCACAGGGCGCAGGAACCGTGCTTACCTGATCAGCGCCAGCTTCCGTGAGGCCACCGCTCCCTGAGCTCCCAGCCTGGCTATGTATACTCCGGCCGCGGCGGGGTGGCCACTGCTGTCACAGCCGTCCCAGGCTGCCTGGTGCCGGCCGGCGGGAAGAGTGTCGGAAATCAGCTTCCGTACGAGTCTGCCCTCAACATCATAAACGGCCAAGCGGACTGCCCCTTCCACTGGCAGGGAGAAGGACAGAGTTGTCATCCGGTGGAACGGGTTTGGATACGCTCGAGCGATCAGCGGGGAGTCAGAATTCTCAGGCGGTTGAACTCCGGCAGACTCGTCTCCACCGGCGAAATAGCCCGCGATCACGATCAGGGATGCCTGGATATTGACGGAGGTTTCATTCAGGGTGTAGTTCCCCAGGTTGTAGTAGGCCGGATCGGCGATATCCTCATAGCACTTGCCCGGGTAGTCCGAGATATCATTGTCTGCGCGGTTGGGCCCGCCCACCAGGCTGTAGGGATACGGGTGACAGAGCGAATCCTCGATGGCCGTGTATCCGGCGGCCGTGTTCCAGGCGGCGTGGGCGTGAAGCACGGGATTGGAGCCTATGCCCGTGATGTAGACCTTGCCCATGGGATTGCGTCCGAGTATATAGTTGATCTGCTCAAGCGCGCCTCGCTCATGGGCCTCGTCGCTCCCATCATAGCGATGGGCCTGAATCAGGGTCCAGGCATAGCGCAGCAGCACCCCGGTAAATCCCCAGTAATAGTCTCCCACTCCCCCATCGGTCGTTGCCGCGCAACCATAGCCATCCTGATCGATTCTTGTGGTCCACACTCCGGCCGAGGATAGGGTGCTCTGCTCGATCCCCCACCAGCCGCCCGATACCACATACGGGGTCGCTCCCGGCGCATCACGATAGGTAAAGGCTCCCATATTGGCCATGTCACCCCAGGAGTCCGGATACCACACCCCGTTGAAGGCAAGACCCTCACCCCAGCGAGCATCCACGTAGGCCCTGGCGGAAACATCCCCGGTCAAACGGAAGAACTCTGCCGCCGCCCAGAACCGTGCATGCACGTCGTTGCCGGCCACATAGGTCGCTCCATTGTGTCCGTAGAGATTGGCGAAGCCTCCCGAAGGCACGCGGCCGGAATTGGTCTCAAGCCAGTCCCATGCGGCGTGCGCGCTCACGGAGCACGCTGCCGCAAACGAGGTATCGAAGTCCCGGTACACCCGGGCAGCGAGAGCCATGGCGCCGCATTGGGCCGCGGTGGCATCGCTTGATACATCCGTATAGTAGCGTGGTGTTGTATCCTCATCAGGGCCAAGCAGGGTATAGTCGGCGGTCGACTCGCGATGCCGGACTCCACCACCGCCATCCTGCATCTTGAGCATCCACTCCAGTGACCACCTGGCCTCATCCAGGAGATCCGGCACACCGTTACCGCTTTCGGGGATGCCGCAGTCATCATAGGTATAGCAGGTATCGAACTGCTCATAGGCCTGAAGCAGGATCCCGACGGTATAGGCATTATTGGTGGAGTACTTACCATAATCCCCCGCGTCATGCCAGCCGCCGATGGTATTACTCTAGCCTCCGGGAGTCCCTCCGGTCGTGGCCCAATCATAGGACGCTATTCCCCCACCGTGGTCATGGCAGGACCCGTGGGTCCAGAGGCCGCCATACTCAGAGGGGATGGCCGTACCGCATCGCTGGTAGTAGAGCCCCTTAAGAAGCTGCCTGTAGAGTATGGCCAGCGCGCCCTCGCCTATCACAAACTCAAATGAGGTACCCACGCCGGGAACATCAACATAGTATGCCCCGGCAGTCGTCAGGCCGGTGAAGTCACCCTGACATACATCATCCCCGCTCGCAGGATCGGCCGCACGGCGGAGCGCGAGAGCGCCCGAATAGACGACGGTTCCCGTTCCGCTCACCCTCACTTTGAAGCTATCGGCGGCCTCACTCACGGCAACCCATTTGGTGTGACCCGGCAGGTAGCCCACCTGGTTCAGATGGATGCCCGCCGCATTTGCGGAGTTCGTCCACGTGCTAAGAAGCGCGGACATAACTGTGAGCATGGGGACCAAGCAGAATAGCAAT
>JAUVJV010000155.1 GCA_030592245.1 Candidatus Eiseniibacteriota bacterium | reverse complement strand
CGGAGTCACCGGCTATGGCGAGGTATCAGCCCGGCTTAAGACGACCGGGGGGAGTCATACGGCCCTTTCGGTTGATGCCATCGCCGACCGCGACGCCATAGTCTATTTCGCTGAAGATAAAGAGGCGGTGTGGGACCTGAGGAATGATACCAGCGATGGTAATAAATTCCAGCTCAGGTATCACGGCGGAGTCGCGTTCGGGAGAAGGTACCTTACCGTTGACAGTACCGGGAATGCAGGCGTGGGGACCTTTTATCCCGATGAGAAACTGCACATCTATGAGGACTCCCCGGGAGCGATATCCTATGGGATCAAGCTGGACAATCCTGCAAGTACGGCAATGACCTCGACCGGCATCCTGTTCAAAGTGGATGGAGGTGGGGCCGGCCGTGGCAAGGGGGCGATTGTTTATGAAAGGAAGGACACCTGGAACAGGGGTGACTTCCACTTCTTGCAGAACAGCGATGCTGACCCGGATGAGGTCGGTCTTGCCGATCCGGTCATGACCATCAGGAACAATGGGAACGTCGGGATCGGGACGAGTGCTCCGAGCTCCAAGTTCGATGTCCAGAGTTCCGCGACGGGCGGCCGGCTCTGCTTCTTCAAGCAGTTCAGCGCAAGCAATGCCTCCGATGTCATCCGGGCCGAGACGGTGGGTGGAGGAAATGCCCTGTCGGGCAGCAGTCAGGATGGGCGGGGCGTCGTGGGTCACAGCGCCAATGACTTTGCGGGCTACTTCAATGGCGATGTCTATGTTAGCGGCAGCATCAATCCGGCGGCCTGTTCATTCGTGATAGACCATCCTCTCGATCCGGAGAACAAGATCCTGAGGCATAACTGCGTGGAATCCCCCGAGCCTCTTCTCATCTACCGCGGGAAGGTGCGGTTGAATGGGGATGGGGAAGGGGTCGTGGAGATGGTGGATTACTTCGACGCCGTCGCAAGGACGGAAGAGGCGTCGATCCATCTTACATCTGTGGGGAGACCCTTCCTGACCGGAGCCGAGTGGAACGCCACATTCGACGGTTTCACAGCCTATGGTGATCCCGATCGTGAGGTCTTCTGGGAAGTCCTGGCCGAACGGGATGACCCGGTGGTCCGACAGATGACTCTCCCCGTGGAGGAGGATAAGGGACCGGATAACAAGCTCTGTGACCGGGGCAAGCTTCTTAATCCGCTGGCCTATGGATATCCTGAGGAAATGGGGCAGGACTATGAGCTCCTGCAGGGCCTGACCGGGGAGTAACCTGAGAATCGTTTTGCAGCAAGTGGGCAGGGAATGAATGCTCCTCTGACCCTGCGGCGATTGAAGGGCGATGGAGCAGGTTTGACCCTGCAAGGGGGAGTGTGTTAAAATGCTCGCGAGTTCTGATCCGTGTGGAGGTGCGAGATTCCATATGGCGTTTGCTGCCAGTCGGTCTCATCTGAGATCGAGGCCCTGAGGGTGAATATGATCATAGTGAAAGAAGCCTTTGTGAAAATAGATACCCATGATAAAATACGGACAAACAGACGGAGGTTGTAGGATGCCAGAGCGAAGAAGGGCAGTTTGGCTGGTTCCTCTTGTAATGCTTGTGGTTTGTCTCACGGTCTGCCTTGCGCGGCCGGCCCCGGCGGATGCCGGGAAGAAGATATCGAGTGATGTCATTGGCTCGGCGGGGGGACAGGCGAGTTCCTCGAAGTATGCCATCCATGACACCTTCGGGCAGGATCCGATAGGACCGGTTGCCACCGGCATAGACATTCAGCTGTATGATGGCTTCTGGTCGACGCTGGCTGTTGCTGCGGTTGATACCGAGCCGCCGATGGAGGTGACGGAGTTCGGTGCGCTCGCGATGGATGCGGAAATCTATCTTGAGTGGACCAATCCCTCTGATTCGGACTTCGCGGGAACGGTTATTCGCTACTCCACATCGGACTTCCCCGGGGCCCCGGATGAAGGTGCTCCTGTTTCCGGTTCTGAGGGTGAGTTCCCGGGTACTCCAGGCTCCGAAAGTGTCTACAGCCATATATCCTTGATCAACGGGACCAGGTATTACTACTCGGCTTTCGCCTATGACCTTTCCCGGAACTATTCCGAGGCGGTCACGGACAGCGGGACTCCCTTCGATGGGGTGCCTCCCGGTGGGGTGACGCTCCAGCCGCTTGAGATTGGTGACATGGCGATCACCCTGAAGTGGACCAATCCATCGGATTCGGATTTCGATCACACGCTTGTGCGTTTTGCGACCGATGACTTCCCCGCGTCACCAACCGATGGGAGCCCGGTACCCAATGGTTCTGATGGTAAGTTCGCCGGCTCACCGGCCAGCGTGGACAGCTTCGTCCACACGGGGTTGGTGAATGGCACAACTTACTACTATATCTGGTTTGCGGGAGATGAGGTTTCCAACTACTCCATCCCTCAGAGCGTGAGCGGAACGCCCCAGGATGTCACTCCACCCGACGGCCTGCAGGTGACCACGGCCCAGGCCCAGCCGGATGGGTCGATCAAGGTGATCTGGATGACGGCAGATGATGAGGATACTGAAGGTGTCCTCGTTCGTTATTCGCTCGATGGTCCCCCGGGATCGATCAGCTCGGGCTCGCCCGTGCCCAATGGGGCCGACGGCAAGTTCTCTACCGCTCCGGCCGCGCGGGACACCTTCCATCATCAGGTCGACGCGATCGACACCACCTATTATTACTGTCTCTTCACTTATGATGAGGTGCCCAACTACTCAGGCCCGCATTGCGTCGGCGCCCGGTCGGAGGATAAACTTCCACCGGAGCTGTCGCTCTCGGTGTTCCAGAACCCCTATCTGACCAACTACCTGGATGTCTATCTTGTGGGCTCTGAGACCCTGGTTGACACGAGTGTCCATTGCACGGTAGGCGGTACCGGGGTTGATCTTAATCTTACCGATGCTACCGAGAATGTCTGGATGGGCAATTACGATCTCTACCAGACCGGGGCCATGACGGTATATGCCAGGGCGCGCGATGTGAAGCTCAACTATAACGAAGTCAGCCACTCGTTCTCCTCGACCCTCGTGCTGCGTGCCGATGGAGGTATTGCCAGGAGTGTTGACGGGGCATTCTCCGTGAGCGTGCCGCCGGGTGCGGTCAAGACGGATTCTTATGTTCTGATAATGGGTGAGGATATTGAGGGGCAGGATCTCGACAGGCTGGGCATTACCCGGTCCTATAGCGTGTCCCCTCCTGGGCTCTCGCTTAACGGTTTCGTTGAGATGGCCTTCTCCTGCGCCGCCGGGACGGGTGAGCCCGAGCATCTTGCAGTTGCCAGGATAGAGTCCGGCGTGGTCACGCCGGTAGCGTCGTTCCTGGATACCAAGCGGGGCCTGGTCCTGGCCTATGTGGACGAGCTCGGCACTTATGGACTGCTGTCGAGTCCCGATATCAATACACCTGTCTACGGGCGGGGGGACCTGGTGGTGCTCCAGAATGTTCCCAATCCATTCGCCGGTGCTACCGTGATCTCATACGAGATACCCAGGGCAGGACACGTGTATGCCGATATCATAACGATCGATGGCCGGCTGGTGAACGAGCTCCACAGGGGCCTGATGATACCCGGACGGCACGATATCGTCTGGGACGGAAGAGATGCCAATGGCGGGAAAGTGGCCAGTGGAGTATATTTCTACAGGGTGAAGTTCAATCAGAAGACCATTACCAAGAAGATGGTCCATTTGCGTTAGGAGGTAGGACTATGAGAAGGCTGATAAGCATGGCATGCCTCTGTTCCATTGTGTTGGTTCTGGGGTGTGGTGGTGATGGTGGCGGACCGACGGATACGGCGGGGTCGCTGACCGCGGCCGGATGGACCCTTTTTGAACAGGGTGAGTATGAGCTGGCGATTGACAAGTTCGAGCGGGCGCTCGGACTCGACGCCGACTATGCGGATGCTTTTAACGGTCTGGGCTGGTCACACGCCAAGCTTGATTCCCTGGCCAACTCACTTGAGAACTTCGGGATGTGTGTCACCAATGACCCTGGCCTGACCGAGGGTTATGCCGGATGTGCCCCGGTTTACAGGGACTACGATACCGAGCCGGCCCACTTCGACAGTGCAGTCGCTTCTGCATCCACTGCGCTCACCCAGGAATCCAACTTCGAGTTCAGCCATGACGAGAATTTCGATTGGCGTGATCTGCGGCTGATTATGGCGCAAAGCTACTATGGCCTGGGCGAGTTCCTGCTGGCCAAGGTCCAGGTGGACGCTCTGGGCGGCGTTTCTCTCGATCCCGAGTCCGACACGTTTGTAGAAGACCTGGCGGCCGAGATAGAGCGCCTGGAGGGTCTTTACGGGGGCTAGCGTGCCCCTGTAGCAGCGCCATCACGGCAGCAGGCACCGGGGCCTGTCGGCTGGACTTACATTAGCCATGATGAGAGATTAGGAAAGTCAGAAAAAACCCCGCCGGACCCTGTGAAAGGGTCGTGGGGTTGTGAGACAGCCAGTCCGGCTTACTGGCGTTTTTTCTTATGAGGAAGAGTCAGGAGGAAGAGGAATGAAGGTACTCAAGGTCACTATGGTCTTAATAGGAATTCTGGGGTTGTTCCTGGCCGGATGCGCCAAGGAGGAAGGTGGCGAGCAGGCGGAGACCCGGCAGGGAGGCGCGGAGCCGGTGTCCCAGGCCAGCCCGGGTGATCCGACGGTCGCTGTTATTGTTGATGGTACGGAGATCACCAATGGCCAGATCGAGGAGGAGATGGGCAGGCTGATGCAGCAGATGGGCGGCCAGATGTCGCCGCAGCAGCTGGAATCCATGAAGGGTGTTCTGAAGCAGCAGGCAACGGACAATGTCATAAGCCGGGTGCTCCTGGAGCAGGCTATTGAGGATGAGGGGGTAGAAGCCACTCAGGACGAGATCGACGAGAGGATGGCTCAGGTGACGGCCCAGTTCGGCTCCGAGGAAGAGATGGAGAACCGGCTTGCCATGATGGGGATGACGAAGGAGACTCTCCTCAGTGAGATGGCCACCGCAGTCAAGGTTGAGAAACTGATGGAGAAGCGCTCCGGGGGCTCGGGGGTCACCGATGCCCAGGTCCGGGAGTACTATGACGGCAATCCCACCCAGTTCGAGCAGCCCGAGCGAATAAAGGCGAGCCACATACTTTTCGGGCTGGATGATGGAGCGACGCCTGAGATGAGGGCCGAGAAGAAGGTGGAAGCCGAGCGTGTCCTCGCCGAGCTGGAGCAGGGTGCGAATTTCGAGGAGCTTGCCACCCAGCATTCAACATGTCCGACCGCTCCCCGCGGGGGAGACCTGGGCTTTTTCGGGAAAGGCCAGATGGTGAAGCCTTTCGAGGACACTGCCTTCGCGCTGGATGTCGGCGAGACCAGCGGCCTGGTGGAGACCAGGTTCGGTTTTCATATCATAAAGGTCGTTGATAGCGAGGAAGGCCGTACGGTTCCCTTTGATGAGGCCAGGGAAAAGATAAAGGGCTTTCTCGAGGGCAGGGGCAAGCAGGAGGGCCTTAAGGTCTATACGGATGAACTGCGGGCAAATGCAGATATCGAGTATAAGAACGTTCCTGAATAGAACACTTGTGAATAGCAGCGGGCTGTCCGGAATGATCCTGGTGTTCGCACTCCTGATCGTGCTGAGCCTGATGATCCCCGGCGGAGTGTCCTCCCAGCGTCCCGAGTCCGAGGTGCACGGGGTTTTTGATGGCGACACGATGTATACCGTGCTTCCCGCCGATGCCATACCCGCTATCCTGGAACCGGTGTTTCTGAGTGGGGAAGAAGGCGATTCCCAGATGTCGCCTGATGAGATGGTGCTGGGGATTCTCCTGGATGGCGAGGCCCGGGCCTATTCACTCTGGCAGCTTGATGCGCATGAGATCGTAAACGACTCAGTGGGCGGTCTTCCCATAGCCCCAACCTGGTGACCGCTCTGCCATACGGACGTGGTCTACGTCCGCACTATCGAAGACACCACGCTGACATTGATCGTATCCGGAAAACTCTGGCGCAACAGCCTGATCATGCAGGATAAGGCGACCGGAACCCTCTGGAGCCATATCACAGGCGAGGCTCTGGACGGCCCTCATG
>JAUVJV010000386.1 GCA_030592245.1 Candidatus Eiseniibacteriota bacterium | reverse complement strand
GGGCACGCCGGCTGAGGTCATGGCCGATCAGGGTTCGGTACGCGTGATCCGCAAAGCCGCAACCGCCGAGAGCTTCTTTCCCGGCCAGAGCCTGTAGGAGTTTTCCATCCCGGACCCGGTAGCGCGCGCCGGGGGGGGGTCACCTTGTCTCTTCCTGTTCTCACCGCAAGCCCTGAATCCTGTTGAATGCGCACATTACCCCTGCTATGCTTCTCGAGTGCGATGATCCCACTGTCCCATTCAGAATAGGAGGACGAGATGACCAAGTATGCATATTTCCAGGGAAAGTTTGTACCCATCGAAAAAGCCAAGATCAGCATCATGACGCATGCCTTCAACTACGGCACGGGTGTGTTCGAGGGGATCAGGGCCTACTGGAATGAAAAAGACGAGCAGCTCTATGTTTTCAAGTTGCCGGAGCACTTTGACAGGTTCAGGAAGTCCAGCAGCATAGTCAAGATCGACTTAGGTCTCACGACCCAGGAGCTCTGCGATCTTACCTGCGAGTTGCTGAAGAAGGAAGAATTCAAGGTGGATGCTTATGTCCGGCCCATCGCCTACAAGGCGTCGGAAGTCATCGGTGTTAAGCTCCACGACCTCGAGGACGGGCTCTGCATGTTCGCCGTGCCCTTCGGCAGGTACATAGAGAAGGAAGAAGGGGCGCGAACCGCCGTCTCCTCCTGGCGGCGAATTGATGATAACGCCGCGCCCGCACGGTGCAAGATAACGGGTGTCTACATAAACTCGGCGCTTTCCAAGACAGAGGTCATGGAGCGCGGTTTCGACGAGGCCATAGTGCTTACGCATGAGGGGCATGTTTCCGAAGGCAGCGCCGAGAACATATTCCTGGTCAGGGATGGCGAGCTGATAACCCCGGCCGCCTCCGAGAACATTCTTGAGGGGATAACCCGCAAGACCATCATGGAGCTTGCCAGGGCCGAGTTCGGGCTCGATACCACCGAGCGGCAGATCGACCGGAGCGAGCTCTACATAGCTGATGAGGTCTTTTTCTGCGGTACCGGCGTGCAGGTTGCTGCCGTGATCGAGGTCGACGGCCGTCCGGTCGGTGACGGCAAGATCGGACCCATTGCCGAGAAGATACGGAATCTCTATTTCGATGTGGTGAAGGGGAAAGTGAAGAAGTACAAGCACTGGTGCACTCCCGTGTACTAGTGCCCTATTTCCCGAACAAGGCTTCGAGAATTCTGTCCTGCGTGGGCGGGCTGGTGTCCAGCGTCGTTATCGTGACATCGCATCCGGGGAGCAGGGCGCTCAGGGAATGGTAGGAAGTAACCAGGACTGCAATATCCGATCCGGCTATCGCGTTCTTCATGCACTCGAGCGAGTAATTCAGTTTCAGGGGTTCCATCAACCAGAGCAGGAGCACTCCGCCTTTCCTGTCGGAGGGCGAGCATGCTTCGCTCACATACCCGACAGATGGGCGTATCCGGGCCCGGATCTCGGGGTGCGTCGACACCAGGCTGACCCTATCGCATGCAAGCGGTAAGCGCTTGCCCCGGTCGTTAATCAGGACGGAGGCGGACAATACCCTGTCCCTGAGCGTTTCATAAGCTTCCCGGTCTATTGACGCCGGGCGTCCACTGCATGACCTCATGCGTTTGCATAATGCCCCCCGCCTGTCAAGTGAAGCGTCCACGCGCCGCCGATCGATTTCCCCCGACAGGAAGGCACCAACGAAGCTGTCGAACGAATTCTCGAACCTCGGTGTGTACTTGGTGTAGAGCAGAATGTCGCATCCCGCCTTGTGGGCAAGGATGGAGGCGCGTCCGGGCTCCGTTGTTCCGGTCACGGCATCCATGTCGAGGGAGTCGGTAATGACCAGGCGGCGATACCCCATCTTTTCTCTTAAGACCGTCCCGATCACCTGGTGGGAGAGGGTGGCCGGCAAGTCGTCGTCCTGAAGGGCGGAGTATGTGCAATGGCTTACCATCAACCCGTCGATACCCATGCCGCAAGCATCACCGAACGGAGGTATGTGCGTGGACTCCATGTCTTTCAAGCCCAGGTCAACAAGCGGGAGTTCCAGATGGGAGTCCGCGTGCGTCATCCCGTGTCCCGGAAAATGCTTTCCCACCATGGCCGTGTAAGGCCGTGATGACATGAACGCGGTCAGGCCATACAGGGAAACAGCCTTGGCGGTCCGGCCGAAGGCCCTGCTCCCTATTATGGGATTCATGGCTTCGGTATTAACATCCAGACACGGCGCAAGATTCATGTCGATGCCCAGGCTACGGAGGTGGTAGGCCAGGTGTGAGTAGATGGGACCGATTTCCTCCGGAAGAAGTGTCTTCGCAATCGCGCGCGGACTCGGGGCCGGTGGGAAGAACTCGGATATCTGGGTGACCCTTCCGCCCTCTTCGTCCATCATGAAGAGAGGTTCGATGCCATTCTCTCTCAGGCTCGCCCTGGCTTCGGCGAGCTTATCCCTTGATCCCTCAAAGGTGCTCTCGAGCACATCGCGAAAGACAATGTAGTTGGCGACCGGAAATCTCTTAAGATCAATGGCCTTCCAGTCGGTGGGAAAGCGAAGACAGAACATCTGGCCGGCAGCGTGTCTTGCCTGGGTCTCATTCAACTGAAGATCTCCCTCGCGGCGCTCTCCTCTATTCCGATTTCAGGGCGACCGCCCTGGCCGATAGCAATCTCAAGGCATTGGCAATCACGATGAGTGAAGCTCCCATGTCCGCAAACACGGCCATCCACATCGTTGCGGAGCCCATCGCCGCGAGGACGATAAAGGCGGCCTTGATGGCGATCGCGAAGCCTATGTTCTCCTGGGTGATGAGACGGACCTTCCTGGCCAGGTCAAAGAGCGGCACCAGCCTGCTCACATCGTCCGACATCAGGGCCACGCTTGCCGTATCGATAGCCGTATCAGAACCCGCGGCACCCATGGCGACCCCGACGTGCGCAGCTGCGAGCGCCGGGGCATCGTTTACGCCGTCGCCCACCATCGCGACCACATCAAACTCCTTCTTGAGGGCCTCTATGACCGCGACTTTGTCCTCCGGCAGCAGGTCCGCGTGATACTCATCTACCCCGGTGCTCTCCGCGACCCCACGGGCTGCCGCCTCCCGATCCCCGGTAACCATGATAGTCTTCCTGAT
>JAUVJV010000234.1 GCA_030592245.1 Candidatus Eiseniibacteriota bacterium | reverse complement strand
TTATTGATTTCTAAAGGTATGAGTCCGTTTACCAGCGGCGGGTTTCCGGCCACCTTGATAAAGGGGACAATATCCATGGGTATCCTCGACCCGCCCCCGGTATAAGAGTATGAACCTATCCGGACAAACTGGTGTATTACACAGAGTCCGCTCACCGCGGCATTGTCCTGGATGGTTACGTGCCCGGCCATGTTCACGCCATTGGCAAGCACTATATTGCTGCCGAGCAGGCAGTTGTGAGCGATGTGGACGTAGGCCATGATGAAGTTGTTATCCCCGACAATCGTGGCCTCACCCTCTCCGGTGGCGCGGTGCACCGTGGCGTACTCGCGGAACGTATTGCAGTTGCCGATCCTGACGAAGGTCTTCTCATTCCTGAACTTGAGATCCTGCGGCTCTGTCCCTACAACGACGCCATGATAGAGACGGCAGCCTGAACCGATGTCCGTCCAGCCGTCCACGAGGCAATTGGCGCCGATCGCCGTGTTCTGTCCGATCTTCACATTGGGACCGACCACGCTTCCCGGGCCTATCGATACGCCGGTGCCTATCTCGGCCGCCGGATCTACCAACGCGGCCGGATGGATTCCGGCAGGCAGGCCTGCTCCCCGCGAGATATCACCTTCGGTATGTGTCAGCGGTTTGCCTGTCATGTTCCCAGACCTTTCTTGTCGACTTCCTGGCGGTCCCTCATGACCGAGAGAAGCTCGGCTTCAGCCACCAGATCATCTCCGACATATGCTTTGCCCTTCATCTTGCAGGTATTCATCTTGAGTCTGAGCATCTCGAGCTCGAAGCGCAACTGATCGCCGGGAAAGACCGGCTTCCTGAACTTGGCCTTGTCTATGGCCATGAAGTAAACGAGTTTCTCCCTGGGGGATTCCACCATGCTGAGGAGCAAAACCCCGCCGACCTGGGCCATGGCCTCGATTATGAGCACCGCCGGCATTATGGGATGCCCGGGAAAATGACCTACAAAGAAGGGCTCATTGATGGTGACGTTCTTGATGCCGACCACCCGCTTGCCCTCCTCGATCTCCAGTATCCGATCCACCAGCAGCATAGGGTACCTGTGCGGCATGATCTCCTTGATCTGTTCTATATTGAGACTCGAGGGAAGATCGCGCACGGGGCGGCGGGCCAGTTTGTTGCCGCCGCCGAACCGCTTATTGATCAGCTTCACCATCTTGATATTGGTGGCATGGCCGGACTTGATTGATATTATGTGGCCCTTGAGAGGATGGCCGAGCAGCGAGAGATCACCCATGAGATCCAGGATCTTGTGGCGCACGAACTCGTCCGGGAACCTCAACGGTCCCTCATTCATCAGCTTGTCATCCCCTATGACTATGGAGTTCTCGAGGGTACCGCCCTTTATCAGGCCCCGGTCCCTTAAGACCTCCACCTCCTTAAGAAGCGAGAATGTCCTTGCCGGACTGATCTCCTTCTCGAAGGTCTCCCCGGTTATGTCGAAGGAAGCGTGCTGGGCGCCGATCATGGGATGATCGTAGTCTAGCGTGAATGTGATGCGCAGGCCGTCATGGGGAAGCGCGACTATCTGGACGCCGTTCTCCGAGACCGCCACGGGTCTCTTTATCTCAATGTACTTGCGTGCGGCCTCCTGAGTGACCTTGCCCGCCTTCTTGAGAATCTCGACGAAGGGGGCGCTTGAACCATCCGGCTCCGGCGGCTCGGGCGAGTCGATCTCGATCACGACATTGTCTATCCCGAGGCCGCGCACCGCGGCCAGGACATGCTCGACCGTGCTGATCTCAACGTCCCCGCGCCTCAGGACCGTCCGCCTGGAATTATCAGCTGCCTCTACGGCGCTCGAGGCGTTGACCTTGATCTCAGGGGAACCCTCGAGGTCCGTCCGGATGAACCGGACTCCGGAATTTGCCTCGGCGGGCTTAAAAACCAAAGTGGCCTTGAGTCCGCCGTGCAGCCCGGTGCCCGAGAAGGAAACCTCTGCTCCTATCGTGTGCTGACTCTCACTCATTTCTCATCACCTTCGAGATTCCTTATTCTTTCCGCAAGCTCGGCCACTTTCTTGATCAGGTCCGGAAGCCTCTGCAGGCTGGCAAAGGCCTTTCGGGCCTGGCTGTGCTCCCTCGCGGGGTAGCCCGAAACCATTGTACCCGGAGCCACATCACGGAGCACGCCGGACTGACCGGCAACCACCGCTCCCTCGCCCACTTTCAAATGTCCGGCCACTCCTGCCTGCCCGGCAAGGGTGACGCCCCTGCCTATCTCGGTGCTTCCCCCGATCCCCACCTGGGCAACCACCGCGCAGTTCTCCCTTATCACCACATTATGGCCGATCATCACGAGGTTATCTATCTTGGTACCGCATCCCACGCGGGTGGTGCCGCTAGCTGCCCTGTCGATCGTGACATTGGCCCCGATCTCCACATCGGCCTCGATCACCACATTACCCACCTGCGGGATCTTCCTGTAGACGTCGCCATCCTTGGCGAATCCGTAGCCGTCGCTCCCGATCACGGCCCCGCTGTGAATGATGACGCGGTCGCCGACCTCCACCTCTTCACGGATGGTCACATTGGGATAGATCAGGCAATTCTCCCCTATCCGGGTGTCCTTGCCGATAAAACTACCCGCGAGGATAAGGGTGCCATTGTCGATACGGGCCCCCTCCTCAATAACGGCGCAGGCACCGATGCCCACATTCTCGCCCAGCGTGGCCTCCTCCGACACCACGGCTGCAGGGTGGACGCCTCTTGGGTAGTTGTTCTTGTCGGGAACAAAGTACTCAACGGCCTTGATGAATGTAAGATATGGGTTATCGCTCAAGATCAGGGGCCTGGTCTCGCCCTCAGGGATCGATCCGGCGATGACGGCCGAGGCCTGGGTGGTCTCGAGAAACTTGTCATACCGGGGATCCGCCAGGAAGGTTATCTCGCCCTTACGGGCCTCCCTGATGCCGGAAACCCCCGATATCATCACGGAACCATCGCCGGCAACCTTGCCGCCGATAAGGCCCGCGAGTTCCTCGAGGCTTATCTCCATGGATGTGCCCCTTCCTTAGCCCTCTACTCGGAAGTCCCTCCGCGGGCCTCCTCGAGACTCTGAAGCACCTTGTCCGTGAGATCCAGATCAGGCTTGGAGTAAACCACAATGCCCGGGCCAGCGTCCAGAACTAAGTCGAGGCCCTCCTGCTCGGCCACCTTCTGCGTGGCAGCCTCAATGGCCTCAACTATCGGGCGTGAGAGCTCATCATTGCGCTGGGCGGCGCGCATTTCCGCTTCCTGCCTGAAGCTTACGTACTCCTGCTGCTTTCGCTCGAGATCACGCCGTTTTTCCTGGAGCCGCTCCTCGCTGAAGAGGTATCTCCTGGCCTCCAGCGTATCGGCCAGAGCACGGAGTTCTTCCTCCATCTTGGTCACCTGCACGTTGAGGTCCTCCAGCTCCTTCTGGTAGGCTTCCTCCGCCGCCCGCGCCCCTGAGAACTGCTCGAATATGACCGTGGCATTTACGAAGCCGATCTTCTGCTGAGCAAGGGCACAGACCGGCAGACAAAGCAAAACCGCGAGAAATACAAAACTCAACTTCTTCATCACAAGTGTCCTCCTGGGCCTTAGTAGCCAACCGAACCGAATTGGAAGTGGGTCTTCCAGCCAGGTCCGCCGTAGGGATACCGGCGGTCGAAACCATATGCGATATCCAGGCCCAGCTGCCCCATCATGGGAATCTCAACCCTGAAACCCGCGCCGACCGCACGTCTCAGGAATCCGGGCCTGGCCGCCCTGAAACTGTCCCAGGTGTCTCCGGCATCTACGAACGCCAGCACGAAGGCTCTGTTCCTGACAACCGGGACCCTGTATTCGACAGACCCAATTAACATGTATCTGCCCCCCTCGTCAAGCGCATTACCCTCGGGCACGATCGACCGCTCGGTATAGCCTCTCACCCCGTCTATGGTGGTACCTCCCAGCCGGAACCTCTCATAGACTGGAATGTAACCACTGCTCCACCACTGGTCAACAAGTCCGACTTTCAAGCGGACCAGGACTGTTGAGCCAAAGAGCGAGACCGGCAGGAAGTTGGAGTTCTCCAAAACATATTTCTGGTATGCCGTTGTTCCCCCCAGGAGGCCCCCGGCCCATTCGGCCGTCAACATGGTGCGCGAGCCCATGCGGGGGAAGAACGGGTTATCCACGCTGTTCCTGACGAATGTGGCGATAAACCTCGAGGTGGTTATCCGGCCGGCCTGGCTCTTGACGGCGTCAGAGGCCTTGATCATGTCGGGGATGAGTTCGCGGGCCTCGAGGCCGTACTTCAGGTAGATCCGGGAGAAGTCGATAAAGGGAATTCGCTTGCCGAATATTACCGCGAAACCGTTGTTCTTCTGGGTATATGTGTCGAACTCGCGCCTGGTGTTGAATATGTCCCCTCCCACCAGCGTGGGAGTGTCCCTGAACCAGGGGTCGCGGAAGCCTAGGTCGATCTGGGAGAGCTTCCCGAATTCCCAGCGCAGGTTGATATTCTGGGCCTTGCCCATGCCCAGGTACGGGAAATTGCGATACATCCCCACATTGTTGTGGGAGAACTCCACGAATCCGGTGAGCCCGAACTCCTCGCTATAGCCCGCTCCCACATTGGCAATCCCAATCTGCCTTTCCTTTATCTTGAACACCAGGTCGATATCGCCCTCTTCATTGGCGGGCCTCGACCCGATCTGGACATCCTCGAAGAAG
>JAUVJV010000384.1 GCA_030592245.1 Candidatus Eiseniibacteriota bacterium | reverse complement strand
TCCCAGATTGCGCGTCCCACGGCTCCACCGAAAGATCCCAGAGCCCGCGCGCGCTCAAGCGCGGATATCACGGCAGGCCGCGCCTCCTCCGGGCGCGCCATGCGGATTATGTAATGAGATATCTCTTCGGGCCGCTCACCCGGCCCCGCCGAAAGCAGGTATTCCCAGGTGGCCTTCGCGTATTCTTCCTGCTCCTCATAAACCCGCGCGGCATCGACCGCGAAGAGCGTGGAGTCCCCGAGCGCGGACCTGGCCCGGGCGATGAAGGCCAGGATCTCATCCTTCATGTCATTGTCAATATAGGCATCCAGGCCCAGCTGGTAAGGCCAGAGCTCGCGGGGGGCGCGGCTCACGATCCTGTCGATAAGATCTCGACCTCCATCCGGGTCATCCTGCCTGAAACGGAGCGATGCGAGATCAGCGGCCGCCTTGACCGTCTTCATGTCATCGGGGCTCCGGCTTATATAATCCCTCAAGACCTGTTCGGCCTTTTCATACTGCGCCGCCCCCACAAGCATGCCCGAGTACTCTCTTACCACGATATGGTCCAGGGGATTCTCCTTGTAGAGTCCCTCCACGATCTGGAGAGCGGCCATGCGGTTTCCCCTCCTGGCGAGCTGCCGGGCATCCCTCAGGATCCTGTCCCTGTCCCCTGGTGTTGTCTGGGCCGAACAGGCGAATGCGATAGACAGCAATATGACTGCGAGGATGCCCGCAGCTGCAATACGCATCGCTACCTTCTTAATCCCGTTGCTCCTGGTTCGCCCGTGCATCATTCGCCGGCCCATCGCTCGTTTCCGTATCACCTGATTGTTCATCACTCGTCCGCCAGCCACCCGTTCGCCGGTCATTCTTCGGTCAATCATTCGCCAGCCCTGGTTGTCGATATGGCCTTGAAGTAGGCCCTTATCAGTTCCTCATATTCCGGTGGATAGTAGCCACGCCGCTGGTAGAGAAGATCCCGCATGAGCTCGGCCCGCTCCTCCTCCGACAGCTCCGGCGGCGGCTCAACCTCATAGAGCTCCCCCGCCCTGGATTTCCTGCGCTCCGAATAGTCTCTTCGCCGCATGGAGCGCTGGGCATTGAGCATCCTTGTGAGGATCTGCTCCTGCCTGCGGACGGTCTCCGGGCCTATGTTCTGGCTGCGGAGTTCCTGCGCAACCTGTCTGGCCTCCTCGGCCAGGTCGCCCAGCCGGCCCAGGATCTCACCCCTGTTACCCAGTTCTATAGAGAGGTCATCCAGTCCCTTCCTGACCGCTTCCTGCTGGGCGGCGAGTTTCCCCATCTGGGCCCTCGCCTCCATGCTCATCCCATCTTCGCCCATGCTCAGGACGCTCTGGGTCCCCTTGTTGATTCCCATCTGCGATGAACACATGCTCTCGAGATTCTGAAAGGCGCTGCACATTCCTCCCGACGAAGAGCATGACGACGCCTGGTCCATGGCGTCCATCAGCCCGGTTATCAGGGTGTTCATCTGCCCCAGCGCCGATCTCACATCGCCCTCGGCGCGCCCCCTTATGCCCTGGGCGAGTAGATCCGAAGTCGTTTGAAGCTTCGAGCCGATCTCGAGCACGGCCATGCCGAGCATCGGGCTTACCAGGAGCGACTTCCTTGAGGTCTCCAGCAGGTCCATCGCGACCCGGTCGAGGGCCTCCTTATATACCATTTCCATCCGGGCCAGCTCGGTGCTGGAAATACCGCCGGGCTGCTTTATCTGATGAAGCACTTCCTCATGCTTGCCCGAGATGTCGCGCAGGTCGTGCATCGCCTTGGTCAGCGCTTCCATCACTTCCTGCTGCTCTTTGCCCATCATGGTGTCTCTTGCCTTGCCGAGCATATCCGCGACCTCGGACATGTCCTTCTCGGCCTGCTCCCCCTTCTCACCCGCCTTGGAAGCCTCACCCTTGGACATCGCCGCTTGTGCCTGCGCCATCATCCCGGCGATCTGCTCCGACTCCATGAATTCCGATGCCTTCTCAATATCCTCACCCAGCGGGTTCTCACCCTCCTTGAGAAGTTCTGCAAGATCTTCCATCATCTCCTTAAGCTTCTCGGTATCCTCGCCAAGCGAGCGCTGCTTCTCCGCGGCATTCTCAAGATCACATCCTTCGCCGACTTCCTCATTGAGCCTCTTCTGCTCCTCGGCAATGGTCTCGGCGAGATTGGCCACGGCTTCCATCTTCTGCTGCATCTGGAGACGCTTGAGCATTTCGATGGCCCGGTCGAGCTTCTGAAGCAGCTCCTCCTGGGACATGTTCATGTCTTCCATCGCCGCGCGCATCTCCTCGGGCGACAGGTCGCTCATCGCCTCCTGCATCTGCTGCATCTGCTCTATCATCTCCTCAGTCGCGACTTCCTCGAAGAGCTTGCGGACCTCTTCCATCTTGGCTATTACCTCGAAGTCCACCAATTCGTTCTCACCCATCTTCTCCAGGGTCTCATCGAGGGCCTGCGCCACGTCCTCGACGCGTTTCCTCAGGTCCTCCCGCTCGGCGAGATTCTGCTTGATGCTCTGCTGTTCCTCCCAGCCCACGTCCCCGGTGCGCTTGATGTCCTCGATCGCCTCCTCGAGCTGCTCCTTGAGCTGGCGGGCTTCCTCCGCTATCTCTTCGAGATTCTCGACGGCCTCGTCCTGCTCGTCCTCGATCTCCTCATAGAGGTCATAAAGGCTGGGGATGCGCGCCACGTGGACTTCGGTTCTCGCGTACTTCGGCCCGGTCAAAGCATCATTGTCGGCCACCGAAACATAGTAGGTTATTACATCGCCCGGGAGGACATCCAGGAAACCGGTGTCCCAGTTATAGTCGCTGCGGGCCTGGGTCCTGCCATTAAAGGAAAGCCTGACCTGCGAGGTATCACCCGGTGCGGCATAGTGAAGCGTCATCCATCCGATGCCATAATCATCCAGGGCCACAACCGATAGCGGTATTATCATGTCCGCCTCGAGCATGATCTCATCACCCGGGCTTTCTATCCTGACATACGGGGGCTGATCCTTTACCACCGTCACCGAATGAGGCCCGTGTGAATTCGCCCTGCGGCCTTCGCGCGTGATCATCTCGATGGAATAGGTGAAGCTCCCGGCAAGACGCATGGTGACGGCAGTGGAATCGCCGGCCGCCGGAATCATCACCCGCGAAATAGCCC
>JAUVJV010000465.1 GCA_030592245.1 Candidatus Eiseniibacteriota bacterium | reverse complement strand
TAGGCGCTCCTCCTCGACATAGTCCGCGCCGGCGCACGGCTTGACATCAGACGCTGGACCCAACCACCATGGGCGACATCAGGGGAGGATACCATGAGAGTGCCACTGGTTTTTTCGGGAGCGGAAGAGGTGAAGTACGCCGCGCATCCCGTAAGCTTCGGTGTTCCCTTTGCAGACGGTGAGCTGGAGAGGGGAGCCGCCGTAGTAGTCGTGGACAGGGACGGAAAGGCCATCCCTACCCAGGTCAACTGCACGGCGACCTGGAACAAAGACCTCAGATATGTCAAATGGCTGCTGGTGGACATCCAGGCCGATTGGGGAAAGGGTGAGAACCTGGAGCTCTTCCTCGAATGCGGCGGTACTCCGGATGCCCCTGCCCCGGCCGAACCGGTGAAGATCACCCATGAGGGATCCCAGCTGCTGATCGACACGGGGCCCATGCGCCTGAGCATGCGAACCTCCTTCGATCCCTGGAAGCAGCCGAGCAACCCGGACGTGTTCACCGGATGCCTGGTGAGGAAGTCGTCGGATGAAGAGGCCGCCGACACGTGGGCCGACCTCTTCCGTGGTGACCCGGGTCCATTCCTCACCATGACGGATCAGCATGGCAACACCTATGACTCGTGCACGGCCGGACCGGCGCCGCGGGTAAGCGTGGAGGAAGAAGGCCCTCTTCGCTCGTGCATCCTGGTACGGGGGTATCACGCCATGCCACAGGGACAGCGATTCTGCCCCTACATCCTGCGCGTCCATCTCTTCGCGGGCAGGAGTGACCTGCGCATCTTTCACACCTTCGTGTTCGATCAGGAGCCCCACGATGTTGAGCTGACCGGCGTGGGTATGGGGTTTCCTCTTTCTCTGGGAGAAGGCCTACGCGCGAGCATTGGCGCTGAAAGCGGCGCCCACTGGGCGACGAATTGCCAGAAGCTGGCCTTTCTCCAGCGCGATGACAGGAACTATGCGGTGATGAAGGACGGCCGGGCCTACGGAGAGGGACGCACGACCGCGGGATGGGCCAGCCTGAGTGGCAGCCGTGGCGCCGCGGTTGCCGTAATCAGGAACTCCTGGCAGGAATACCCCAAGGGATTCGTCCTGAGCAGGGACGGAATTGCGGTGCAGATCTGGCCTGAGAGCTATGGCCGGCCCCTCACCTTCACTACCCCGCTGGAGGAACCGGCGGTTCGGTTCGACAAGTGGCCCGACCCCTCGGAACCCCTGAGGGATGAGGAAGAAGTGAAGCGGATCCTTGCCGCGCATCCCACGGGGCCGCTCAATCTCAAGAGCTTCTCTATCCGCGACGAGGAGACGCTGGTATGGGTCGAAGAGATGATAGAGAAGTACGCTCCCGGGCGGACCATGACCTACAACGACACGAGCATGGCCAATGGCGTGGGCGCGGCCAAGACCACCGAGCTGTTCCTGTCCTTCTCCAGAGAGAGAATCCCGGATGTCGAAGCGCAAGAAATCGCTCGCACGGTGCAAGAACCCCTGCTGGGGTTCGCGGAGCCGCGGTATACCTGTGCGACCAAGGCCCTGGGGCACTTCTACCATGCCGGCGATCCGCGGTTCACGGACGTAGACCAGGCTCTGGATGACCTCATCACCATCACCTCCGTGGAGCCCGTGGAGCTTGGCCGTCTCTACGGCATGATGCGGTATGGGAACATGGTGGGCGCTCACTCCCCGGCGCCCAACTTCGCCTACATCCATCACCGGGACACAGATCCAGAGAAGGCGTTGCGCTGGGTGGGGCCCTACAACAACGAGGCAAACGATCAGATAAGCTCGGTGTGGGGGAACTTCGTCAGGACCGGACGCAGGGACTTCTTCTTCCTGGCCCTGAACTACTCACGATGTGTGGCTGATGTGGCCTTCATCCACGCGCATCCCAGCAATCCCACTGCCGTCGGGCTCATGCACTACCACAACGGCCACCAGTGGAGCGGAGGCGGCAGTCCTTCTCACTCCATCATCACCGGTCTACTGTGGGACTACTACTTCACCGGCAACCGCAGGCTGTTGGATGTGGCCCTGGAGACCGCGGATCGTGCGGTGAGAACGCAGACGGCGGCCGGTATCGTCTCCTGTGGCGGCGTGCTGCATCGAGAGTTCACCGGACCCATGTGGGCGGCCATGGAGGCGTACCAGGCGACCTGGGAGGAGAGGTATGGGGACGTGGCTTCCCGCTCGCTGAACTGGTTCCTGAGAGCGCTCCCCGAGCCGGGAAGGTATCCCAACAGCGTATTCACCCGGGGAGACCGCGGAGATGAAGCGGTGGTCCAGGGACCCATCGAGCCGCGGGTTGCGTACCGAGAGGTGTACTACCTCTACGAGGCGGCGCTGCGCCTGTTCAACAGCACAAAGCTGCGGGAGCACGTCATTGCCGAAGCGGACTACTACGTGTGGGACGCGCCCATGGACGTGCTCTCCTACTACGCGGGCCTTGCATGCCTGGCGTATGACGTGACCGGTAATCCGGTGTATCCGGCATACTGCAAGGCTCGCCTCGAGGGGCCGCTTCATGAGGCTGC
>JAUVJV010000263.1 GCA_030592245.1 Candidatus Eiseniibacteriota bacterium | reverse complement strand
GTTGCCGACGATGCAGCCGTGGGAGGTATCAAGCATGACAATGTCGTTGAGCCTTACGGTCTCACCGCTTTCCTGCACATCCCAGTTCAAGCCGCCATCGAGCGTTTTGATAATGAGACCGGCCCTGCCGATGACCCAGCCCGTCTGGTTATCCACGGGAAAGACAATGCGTTTGACTTGCGTCAAGAAATTGAAATAGTCGTATTCAGTATCGAGCCCTATCTCCTCGAAGCGCTCACGAATGAACTGGCCCGCTTTCTTGCACATTTCGGCAGGTGTGTATCTGGTATTTATCGTGATGGTCTCACCGCCGATGATGACGGAATTCTCTCCGGAGAGATCGTTCAGGGTCGAATAGAGCCGGCTCTGGGAAACCGAATCCACCATGGCCTGAATGTCAGGATCGTATATGAGAGGGCTTGAAGGCCCTGAGAACACGCGCCCCGGGTCCACGGCCTGCACTCTCAAAGGAAGACCGGTCTCCGCCGGCAGGGGAAGCCGTTTCTTGAGGGGAAGCATGTGGATTCCTATGGCCTCCGCCTCATCGACCGCCACGAGGTAGAAGTCGTTCTCCTCCTTGACGATCCGGGCCTCATACTCGGCCGGAAGGGCTGAGTGGTCCTCACCCCTCGGTATGATGTAGATCTCACACGAACCTACATCTTCCAGGAGAATCTCATGGTCGATACCCAGGGACTCAAGCAGGTTCTCGCCCTTGAGTCCCGCATAGAAGTATGAGACCTCTTCACCGCGTGCAGCCAGCGTGAGGTGCCCCTGATCCACCGCCGTCTCGAGGTCATCAAGCCTTCCCTCGATCACGGCTGACTCAAGGCCGACGAGCCGGGTGAAGCCGTACAGATGCTCGCCCGCGCTCGCGAACGAGACCACGGCGACGGCCAGCGCGCACACCAGCGCGCACAGTCTTGCCTGTGACATATGTACCTCCAATGTTGTCCTATATATTCCATTATACCAAACTTTGACCAGTGAGTCAAAACCCGGTGACTGCCAGGGTTGAGCTATACTAGATTTTTCGACCCAAATGCAAATCGTGCTAAAGAACCCCCGCGCGTTGCCGAAGTACCTTTAGTGATTGAATGCATTACGCACTCAACTTTGCAAATCGAGACCCAGGAGGTGGCTGAATGGATGTGATCTTCGACATCGCTGGCGCCGCGGAGTACCTCCACATCAAGAAGTGGACCCTCTACAGGCTGGCCAAGAAGGGCAAAGTGCCGGGCATCAAGGTTGGGGGTCAGTGGAGATTCAAGAAGGATGTGCTGGATGGTATGTTCTACGGAGGGAGCCAGACACAGAAGAAACGCCAGCAGCCCACGGACGACTAGCAAGCAAGACAATGGAATAGCATCGCGGGTTGTGATACAGTAGGCATCGGTTTTGGGACATTGGACCAGAGCCAGGCATGGGGCTAGTCTGCTTACTCACAGCCCGTTATGCTATTTGCCGCTGTATTTGCCGCCTATTTGCCGCCGCTTGAGGCTCTCTGCCGAGCCAGGCGCTCAAAGTTCTGCCGCTTAACCCTCTATAGGCAGAAGCCTTCCCTCGTAAACGTACTCACGAGTCCTGGATGCGACCTTCTCCGGATTGACCTTGACTCTGGCCATGCCGGTCTTAATGGCAGATCTTGCTACCGACTCGGCAACAGCGGAAGGCACGCGCAAGTCCAGCGGGTTGGGAATTATGTACTCGGGCTTAAGCTCCGATGCGGTGACCAGGTTCGCGAGTCCCCTGGCACCGGCGATTTTCATCTCATCGTTGATCTGCCGGGTCCTCGTATCCAGCGCACCCCGGAAAATGCCGGGAAACGCCAGGGCATTGTTGATCTGGTTCGGAAGGTCCGAGCGGCCGGTTGCCACGACCGCCGCACCGGCTTCTATGGCGTCGGACGGCATGATCTCAGGAACCGGGTTGGCTCAGGCGAAAATGATGGGATCCTTGGTCATGGACCGGACCATTGCTCTGGAGACCACATTGGCCGCCGAAACCCCTATGAAGACATCCCTACCCTTCACGGCCTCCGCGAGGCCACCCTTCACCATGCTCTTATTGGTGATCTTGGACATGCCCACTTTGGCCCAATTCATACGATCCCGCCGGCCCCTGTATATGGCTCCCGCCCGGTCACAGAGGATAATGTCCTTCACGCCTACCTTGAGCAGAAGCTTGGCAACGGCCATGCCGGCCGCGCCCGCGCCGTTCATCGTTATCGTAACATCGGACATTTTCTTACCGACCAGCTTGAGCGCGTTCATCAAACCGGCAAGCACAACCACGGCGGTCCCGTGCTGGTCATCATGGAAGACAAAGACATTCAGCCTCTTGATCAGCTCGCGCTCGATCTGGAAACACCTGGGTGCGGATATGTCCTCAAGGTTGATGCCGCCGAAGGTCGGGGCGATCCGCTCCACCACATCGACGATCTCCATGGGATCCTGCGTATCGACACAGATCGGAAACGCCTCCACTCCAGCAAAGGTCTTAAACAGCACCGCCTTGCCTTCCATCACCGGCATGGCGGCCTCGGGACCTATATTGCCCAGCCCCAGCACCGCGCTCCCGTCGGTGACGATCGCGACAAGGTTGCCCTTGCAGGTGTAGTCGAAGACCTTGCCCGGATGGTCCTTGATCAAGTTCACGGCATCGGCCGCACCCGGCGTGGATATGATGCCGAGCATCCGCTCGTCCCGGAGCCCCACATTCGCCTTGACGGCGATTGCGCCGTGATAGCGCTCGTGCAGCTCAATCGACTCCTCGCCAAGACTCGCACCCGGCTTCTCGACCGCTTTCTCCACAAGCGCCGCCTCTCCCTCATAGAGGTATTTCTCTATGCGGGCCGCCACCTTCTTGGGATTGATCTTGCGCCTGGCCTCCTTGGTCCGGATTGCGGCCTCAGCCACGGCCCTCGCCACGGCGACCGGAACCCTGAGGTCCATGGGCTTGGGCACGACCTGGCCTGCGGCCAGTTCCTGCTTGCTCACCAGACCGGCAATGGCCTTCGCGGAGGCGAGCTTCATTTCATTGTTTATGTTTCTCGCTCTCACGTCCAGGGCGCCCCTGAACATCCCGGGATACGCCAGGATACATGAGACCTCGTTTATATCTTCGGGTGAACTTGAGCCCACGATGGCTGCGCCGGCCCTGGTGGCCTCCCGGAGCCCTATCTCCGGAACAGGAGAAGCCAGCGCGAACACGATCGCATCCGAGGCCATGCTTCTAACCATGTCCTTGGTAACGATATTACCGGCGGATACTCCGACAAAGACGTCGGCTCTCTTCATGATATCGGCCAGCGTCCCCTTCTCGGCCCTGGGATTGGTGTACTTCGCCAGCTCGGCCTTGGCCCAGTTCATGGCGGGCATGCGCCCGGGGTAGATCGCACCCTTGGAATCACACACGATGATGTTTTTGAAGCCATAATCATCGAGCATTCTTGCGATCGCGCTTCCGGCGGCTCCGGCACCTGAGATCACCACCTTGAGCGTACCCATCTTCTTGCCAATGATCTTCAGGGCATTGGTAAGCGCCGCAAGCACGGCAATTGCCGTGGCGTGCTGGTCGGTGTGAAATACAGGGATGTCCGCGCCTCTCGAGAGCTGCTCCTCTATCACGAAACAGCGGGGCGCGGAGATATCCTCAACAGCGATGCCGCCGAAGGTCGGAACGAGATGCATCCCGACATTCACGATCTCTTCCGGATCATTGGTGTCAACACAGATAGGGAAAGCATCGATTCCGCTCAGGGTCTTAAAGATGACCGACTTGGCTTCCATCACCGGAAGCGCAGCTCTGGGCCCCACATCCCCGAGGCCGAGGACGGCCGAACCGTCGGTCAGGATCGCGATGGTGTTGCCGCGCGCTGTGTAGTCGAATGACTTCGCGCGGTTGGCGTTGATCTCCATGCAGGGACTGCCCACGCCCGGGGTATAGATAACACTGAGGGCATGCTTGTCCTTGACCGGTACCTTGCTCTCTATGCCGATCAGGCCCCCGTAGCGTTTTCTGTACTCAAGCGAAAGGGCTTCGCCTCTGCCTGAGGTCTTCTTCCGGGTTGACTTGCGGACAGACTTTTTCACCTTAGCTGGCGCTGTCTTTTTCTTCGATGTTTTCTTCGCTGTTTTCTTTGTTATTCTCTTGGTTGTCTTCTTTGTTGTCTTCTTTGTTGTCTTCTTTGTTGTCTTCTTCGCTACCTTCTTCTTTGTCTTTCCCGCCTTCGTCTTGCTCGAGGTCCTGGCCGATTTCTTCGGTTTCTTAGCCATCACAGCCTCCTCCAAACATAGTAATGAGCCGCCACCAAGTGTATGGCACGGCCATGGATTTACTATAACACCCAAGTCGGC
>JAUVJV010000070.1 GCA_030592245.1 Candidatus Eiseniibacteriota bacterium | reverse complement strand
GGCTTCGGCATTTTGCGCGTACTCCCCCGCATTTTCTCTTACCTCCTCTCAGCATACCCAAGTTGTTTCGGTCTTGCAATACATGTCTAGATCGTAAAGAGCCTGGCAAAGAAGTAGAACCCCGCGACCTGCGGGATCACGTACATGATGCACAACGATGCCACGCTCACTGCGAATCTCACCTGCTCCGGTTTAGTGTCCACGTCAAGCCAGTTCAATTTCATTACCTCCAGGTACTCAGGGGTACCAACTTCTCTGGCTTCCTTATACTGCAATGGCTATGCCAGAAAAGGAGGGGATTGGGGGAGATGTATAGCAGGTTAACTTATGCGTAGACAGGGAAGTAGGCCTGGATGCGCTTCGTGGGACTTTGAGAGGGATGGCCTGTGGTGTCGATTTGACACAGGTGGGTTTTGAGCAGACACATGGAAGGGACGGGGAGATGGGAGGATGGGAGCCCTGGTACTACTCTTCCTTCTCTTCTCTGTGAATCTCATACCGACGCATCTTGCGGTGCAGGTTGGCCCTGTCGATGCCTAAGCGGGATGCTGCCTGGGAGACGTTCCAGCCGGTCCGGTCGAGCTCGCTCCGGATGAGCGACTTTTCAAAGTCCTCCACGAGCTCGCTCAAGGGTTTGTCTCCAATCACCACCTTGGCTTCACTCAGGAGCGGAGCGATGTCACCTTCCTTGATAGTGTCCTCATCCGTCATAATGACGAGGCGCTCCACCAGGTTTTTGAGTTCCCTGACATTGCCCGGCCAGTGATAGGACATCAAGACCTTCACCGCACCGTCGCTCATCTCCTTGGGCGGCTTATTGTTTTCCTGGCAGAAGAGGTGGATGAAGTGGTGAACCAGGAGGGGGATATCCTCCTTGCGTTCCCTCAAAGGGGGGATGTGCACGGGGATCACAGAGATCCTGAAGTAGAGATCCTGGCGGAAGTTGCCCTTCTTGATCTCTTCGGTGAGCACCTTGTTGGTTGAGGCAATGACTCGCACATCCACCTTGGTAGTGACCTTGCTTCCCAGGCGCTCGAACTCACGTTCCTCCAAGACGCGCAGGAGCTTGGCCTGGGTCTCGAGGCTCATATCTCCAATCTCATCAAGGAGCAGGCTCCCGCCGTCGGCGAGTTCGAAGCGGCCCTCCTTGCGGGCAGTGGCCCCGGTGAAGGCTCCCTTCTCGTGGCCGAAGAGCTCGCTCTCTATTAAGTCCTTGGGGATGGCGGCGCAGTTGAGCTTTACGAAGGGCCGCCTGCGTAAGGCACTGTTCTCGTGGATGGCGGCAGCCACCAGTTCCTTGCCCGTACCATTCTCGCCGAAGATCAAGACGCGGCCGCGGGAGGGAGCGGCCTTCATGATTTGCTCCCAGAGCTTCTTCATGGGAGGGCTCTGGCCGATCATGATGCGCGATCGCTTGATCTCCCTGGCGAGGCGAACGTTCTCGCTGGTTAAGTCCACCATCTTGAGCACGTTCTTGACCGAGACCAGGAGGCGGTCCGGCTGAAAGGGTTTCTCGATAAAGTCCAGGGCCCCCAGCTTGGTGGCCTTGACCGCGGTTTCGATATCGGCCTGGCCCGAGATCATGATCACACCGGTGTCGGGGTGGGTGGCCTTGATATAGGAGATCACCTCGAGCCCGGTCATCCCCGGCATGTAGACATCCAGGAGGACCAGGGCAATTGCCTTCTCGCCAAGTCTTGTGATCCCGGTCTTCCCATCGGAGGCCGTTAAGGTATTGTAGCCCTCGTCCTCCAGGAGGCCTGAGACCTGCTTTAAGATTTCGGGATCGTCATCGATTATGAGAATAGTGGGTTTCTTCACTGCATACCCTCCATACTACATACCTTCCGTGGCGGCTGACGGCCTCACATTGTCGCCTGCTTCAAGTCGATGAAGAAGGTCGTGCCCCCAGGTCCCGTCTCCAGGGAGATCTTGCCCCCATGGTCCTGGATTATACGATATGCCATGGCAAGTCCAAGCCCTGTTCCATGTTTCTTGGTCGTGTAATAGGGATCGAAGATGCGCTCCTTCATATCATCTGGTATGCCGGGACCGGTATCGGCGATCTCAACCCTCACCATGCCGCCAAGCTGGCCGGCAGTGATGGAGTCGGCCGCAGAAGCGGCCAAAGCTGTGGTGACCGATAGCCTGCCCGCACCGTCCATGGCCTCGGCGGCGTTCTTGATGATATTGCCGATTACCCTGCGGATCTGGTCGGGATCGGCCTCGACATGGGGGAGGCCATCGGCATAAGAGGTAGTGAGATTGAGGCTCACGAAGGTCGGGGCATAGAGGTCGAGGATACTCCGCACGGTCTCATTGAGATCCGTGGGCTTCAAGGTCGGTTCGGGCATCTTGGCAAATGATGAGAACTCCTGGGCGAGGTTCTTGAGGACTTCCACTTCCTTAAGGATCGAATCCAGGCACTCCTCGACCACCAGGCTGTCCTTCTCGCCGGGGCTGCCTTCTCCGCCGGAACCGTCCTCACCGGGAGCCAGGCGCTTCTTCAGCCTGTAGAGGGCAACAGTCATCGGGGTCAAGGGATTCTTGATGTCATGGGCGATGCGGCGGGCCACATCACGCCAGGCGGCGATACGCTCGGCACGGATCAGGTTTTGCTTATGCTCCTGAAGATCGCGGGTCATATTGTTAAAGGATGTCACAAGGCTCTTGATCTCATCCCTGGCCTTTACGTTTACGCGGTGATCGAGGTCGCCGCTGGCGATGCGGTCGGTGGCGTCGGCGAGTTCCTGGATGGGATGGCTGATGCGCCGGGCGATTAACCTGGATGCAACAGCGGAAGCTATGATCATCAGCATCACCAGCGCGCCTATGACGAGGAGACTGTAACGGCGCAGGGTATTCACATAGAGCCCAATCGAGCTGTAGCGGCTGTAGTCCTCACCGGTACGACGCATGGTCTCCATCCGGCCTAAGGAAAGCAGGTAGCCGCTTACCAGGGTCGAGTCGGGGCTGATCTTGATGCTCGAGGCGATGATGTCCCTGTCTGAGAATGCCGCATGATGGGGGCCCGGATCGGGGGAGATGGTCTCCTTTGCGAGCAGGGTATCCAGCCTGGCAATGCTGGCCGGGTAGGATGCGGCCAGCCGCCATCCGGAGTCTTCAAGCACGTAGAGGCCGACGAAGTGGGCATCGTTTCTGTCCGCAACAGTCTCCAGCCATTCTTCCACGCCTGTGCCGGGCCGGCCCTGCTGGCGGCGAAAATCGGTTAGCGAGCGCCTCGACATGGTTGCGGCATCGGTATCCAGTCTCGAGGAGTACTCGCGGGCGATATCCATGGAGTTCCGGAAGGACTCTTTCAGGGCCACATTGCTCAGCCGCTCTATGTAGCCGGCGAAGTAGCTGATGCCGAAGATGGCTATCAAGAGAGTGGGGGTCACCGAAATCAGCAGGAAGAAGACTAAGAGTCTTCTCTCGAAGCCACCTGTTTTGAACCGGTTGCTCATAGTGTCCGTGTACCCGTGGTCTGGATATTGACTAATACCTAAGTATATAGCTATTTGACCGTGGCATTGGAGCAAAAAAGCGAGGTGGGAGGGAAGGTGGGGCTGCACGGGCCGACCATCTGCTACCGGCCGTGCGGGTCCCGGCGCATTGCTGCTCACCGGTTTCTCGGTCTCTTCTGGGAACCGCCTCCGAATTCTACCGACCATTTGTGTAGTAGGACCAGTGGAAAGGCTTTCTTAGCAAATCTGAGACCGGGCCACACCGGTGCCGGTAATTTGGTATCCGCCCCCGGCCCGGTCTCAGACACGGAGGTCGCGGAGCATGGCGGAACCCAGAATAGGGATAGAGAAGGTGCAATCAGAGCCACTGGTCACGATGGATTTCAGCTATGCCGGGTCGGATGTCGATCAGCGCATCGGTACCCTGCCGATCATCTCAGCGACCGCCTCGTTTCTCCCGGACTCACTCGACGCCCTGGTTATGACGGCAGGGCTCAAGGGAATAAGGGGCATTCCGGACAGCGCTCCGGCCTGTCCCTTGGGCGTTGCCGCCGCGATCTGGCTGGCAGCTATGTCATCCGCCGGAACTCTTCCCTCACGCAGACGCACCGGCGTGATACTGGCCGGTGGATTCGACACGTCTGAAGACTCTGATTGTTGCGATGAAGCTGGTATTGCCACCGCCGTTTGGCATGCCTTCAGCAAGCGGTGGAAATGGGTGGCCGGGGTCACCGGCCACGGCGATTCTTCGGTTCCGAATCAGGATGTGTTGCCCAATTCATCGTCTGGAAAAAGCGTCTTCCTGCTCGACAGAAGAGCCGTTGACGTGGACTCCATGAGAATCGGCGGGATCGGGGGCATCCTCGATAACGGGGATGGATGCAACGGGCGGCCTGCTGCGCACCATGTCCGAACTCTCAATGCCATGGCGGGTGCCGGAGTCGATGTGCTTGTGCTGCATGAATGCCCCAGCGGAGGTTCAGACAGGTGGCCGGGGTCGGTTCCTCTCAGACAGGTGTTGGAGAGCCTGCCGCCGGCGCTTGTTGTGTGCGGGCACGATCGCTGGGATTCACCTCTGGTCACTCTGGAAAACGGAACTCAGGTTCTGAACGTTGCCGGACGCGTGGTAGTGCTCAGGCGGCACAAGAAGGCATCGAAGACGCCTTCCTTTTCATGCTGCATGATTTCCTAAGTACCTGCACTGCCTTGATTATGAGGCGTGTCGGAAATCGCTGGGCAGTGGTCGTGGCCCTTTCCCAAGAGCTGCTCCATCTATAAGTAGGAATTTCTGACCCTCCAGACTTGCTCCCAACCCTGTCACCAGATTTCGGGGCATGGCTCGCCGTGAAGAAAATGCTTGACAATTAAGTCTACTTAGTCTATTATGTCTATGTAGAAGATAGACAAAGGAGATGACTTGAAACTTACGACCAAGAGCGAGTACTCACTGCTGGCGCTGATCTACATAGCCCGTAACCGCAAGAAGGGCTATGTGAAGGTCGAGGACATCTGCTCCGAGTATGGGATATCCAAGAAATATCTCGAGCATCTCCTGATGATACTCAGGCAGAACCGCTATGTGAAAACCAAGAGGGGAGCGGGCGGTGGCTATGCGCTCGCACAGCTACCGTCGAAGATAAGCGTTGCCCAGATAATCAGGCTGATGGACGGGGCGCTGGCGCCGACCGAATCGGTCAGCATGTATTTCTACTCAGATACGCCCCTCATGGGAGAGAAGAAAGTGATGGCAGTCTTCAAGGACATCAGGGACTACGCAGCGCGGAAACTGGAGAAGTTGAAGCTCTCGAGCCTTGTTTGAAGACTCCCGGAAAGCACATGGATGTCCGGCGAATGACAACAACAGGACGGGACAGATGGAAGCGAAACTGATTCTGCTTATGCCGTTGGCGTTTGTGTGCGAGTTCATAGACTCGAGCCTGGGAATGGGCTATGGAACCAGCCTCACCCCGGTTCTTCTTTTGCTGGGTTATCACCCCCTGGAGGTCGTGCCGGCGGTGCTGTTCTCCGAGTTCGTGACCGGTTTGACGGCCGCCTTCTTTCATCACAGCGTGCGGAACGTCAACTTCCATCTGAATTCGATCGATTTTCGGGTGGCAGCCGTCCTCTCCTCCTTTGGCGTGGTGGGGGTCATCATCTCGGTCGTGGTGGCAGTGCGCCTGCCGGGCGATATCCTGAAGCTCTGGATCGGGGCCATAGTCGTGGCCATGGGGATAGCGATGATTCTGGCTCGGAAGCGGAAGCCGTCCTTTTCCTGGGCGAAGATCAGCGTGCTCGGAACAGTGGCATCCTTCAACAAGGGGATGAGCGGGGGCGGGTATGGCCCGCTGGTAATGGGAGGCCAGGTTCTCTCGGGAATCGGGGTCAAGAACGCAGTAGGCATCACTTCGCTTTCCGAGAGCATCGTCTGCCTGGTGGGCGTGATCCTGTACGCCTCACTCAAGTCGGATATTTCCTGGGTCCTCGCCCCGTGGCTGATGGCGGGCGCCGTGCTGTCGGTTCCGTTTGCCGCGGTGACACTCAAGAGGCTTCCCGAAGCGAAGGTGAAAGTCGCAGTTGCAGTCATAGTACTTGGTCTGGGTCTGTTGACCCTCGCCAAGGTCTTCCTGGGTCTGTGATGTCGCAGCGGACAGTGAAAGGTGGACAGGAATGGCCGGTCTGACGATTGCTGTTGCAAGCGGTAAGGGTGGGGCGGGAAAGACCACCGTGGCAACGGCACTCGCGGTGACCCTGGGCAAGGGACTCTCGGAGATACAGTTCCTTGACTGTGATGTCGAGGAACCCGATGCTGCCCTCTTCATCAGACCCGATATCGAAGCAACGACCGAGATAATGATCGATGCTCCGGAGGTGGACCGGACCGCGTGCGACGGCTGTGGTAAGTGCCAGGAAGCATGCGAGTTCAACGCGATAAGGGTCGAGTCCGGAAAAGCGGCGGTGTACGAAGACCTGTGCCTGGGCTGTGGGTGTTGCAAGCTTGCCTGCCCCGAAGGCGCGATCACCGAGAAGAAGAGACGCATCGGTGTTGTGGAGACGGGCAAGAGGGAAGACATCGTGTTCTACCGGGGCCTTCTGGATGTTGGTGGGGGATTGACCTCGGCCGTCATACGCCACGTGAAGGCCATGGCGCGCGGGGACATACCGACCATCCTGGATTGCGGCCCGGGAACTTCATCGCCTGTCATAGCCAGTCTGAAAGGCTGCGATTACTGTCTCCTGGTTACCGAGCCCACACCTTTCGGACTCTCTGACATCGGGTTGATGTTGGAGGTCGCCAGGACCGTGGGCGTGCCATGCGGTATCGTGGTGAACAAGTGCCAGCCGTGGAGCCCCACGGTCGACGATTTCGCATCGGTGTGGGATGTGCCGATCCTCATGCGCATTCCCTTCCGAAGGGAGATCGCCTATCAGTGCTCCCGCGGAGTCACGCTACCAGAGGCGGACGCCTTCTGGGATGACACATTCTGGAAACTATTCGACGACATCGGGAAGATGGTATGGAAAGGCCGATAGAGATAGCCATAGTGAGCGGCAAGGGGGGAACGGGGAAGACCGTGCTCGCCTCATCCCTTGCGAGGCTCACCGAGAGCAGGATCGTCGCCGACTGTGATGTCGACGGTCCCAATATGCACCTGCTGGCAAACCCCACGGTACTCGAGGAGAGGACCCTGGCCGGCCACAGGATAGCCATACTCGATGCCGGGGCCTGCACCAGGTGCGGAGAATGCGCGAAGGCCTGCAGATTCGGTGCGGTCAGGGAACGGGATGTGCCCGAGGGGTGGCTATATTCCATTGACTTGCTTTCCTGCGAAGGATGCGCGGCATGCACGATGGTGTGTCCCGCTGATGCACTTCACCTTACCGATTCATCGAGCGCAACCTGGTACGTGTCTGATTCGTCAGTCGGCCCGCTCATTCACCCGGCGCTTGCGGCGGGGCAGAGGAACGCAGGCGAGCTGGTGAGAGTTCTGAGGCGCGAGGCGAGGAGGACCGCCGCCCGGGGCGGCCTCCGGTACATCATAATCGATGGTCCCGCCGGCATCGGCGCGACGGCGATAGCATCCGTAATAGGCACGGCGCTTGCGGTGCTGGTCGCCGAGCCAACCATTTCCGGGATATACGACCTCGGCAGAATGGTCGATCTACTGGAGCGGCTTGGCATCAAGGCGGTCGGCGTTGTGAACCAGAGCGACCTGAATCCGGAGATTGCCTCGGATATCGCCGGGTACCTGAGCAGGAAATGGATCCCGCTTCTTGGAAGCATTCCTTATAGCGACAGGGTGAATGAGGCTATCTCGGCGGGCAAGTTCGTCGTTGACGTCGCCGGAGATGATCCGGCGGTGGAGGAGATAAAGAAAGTGGTCGCCCGGATCCTGGAGGCCGCGGCTGCCGAGGCGCGAGGTGCTGCCGGGGCGTGAGGTGTAACCCTGAATGAAAGCGTCAATCAGAACCAAACTGGTCTTGAGTTTCCTGGTGGTGATCGCCCTCAGTGGTGTTGTCACTGTCTGGACCGGCGTGCATCTGATCGGAGACGAGATCATCGGGCAGGCCCAGGACAAGGTCCGCCTCGACCTGAACTCGGCCAGGGCGGTATATGCCCGGAGAATGGACAGGGTCACCGATGCAGTACGGCTCACATCGATCAGGTTCTTTCTTAAGGAAGGTCTTCTTGATGGCCGCCTGGCGCCGATGGCGGAGGAATTGCAGCGAATAAGAGAGTTGGAAGGCCTGGACATCCTCACCGTCACCGACGCAGACGGCACGGTCATCTTCCGGGCACGAAACCCGGGAGTCTCGGGTGACAGCCAGAGAGAGGATGCTATCGTCGGTGAGGCCATGGCCGCGGGGAAGGTCGTAACGGCCACCCAGATATTATCTCGAGCGGAGCTCAAGAAGGAGGGATCCGCCCTGGCAGAGAAGGCCCACATCGAACTCGTGGACACTCCGATGTTCCCACCAGGTTGCCGATGCTGATATCCATTTCCTTTC
>JAUVJV010000426.1 GCA_030592245.1 Candidatus Eiseniibacteriota bacterium | reverse complement strand
CACAAGCAGCCACCTGCCCCTGGTCGGGATAGACGCAAGCCCGGGAAGAAGCAGCAGCGGAATCACCGGAACCAGGAACCTGGGCCCCCAGCACCATCCACCATGCCAGGCCCACCACTTCGAATAGATCACTATGACATACACCACTATCGCTGCCAGCAGCCAGGATTCCCTGCGATACCTTCTTGCGAAAGGAACGGCACCCAGGAACACCAGCAGCGTTGCGGGAGCATAGAGGAACAAACTCCTGTACGGGCTGGCGAGGTTCCACGCGAGCCCCTTGAAGAGAGAAACGGAGAACCCCTTGTCGAAAGCAGTATGGTACCCGGTCAGGAAAGGGCTCCCGAACCTCACCGCATTGAGCACACCGAAAGCGACAAGGCCCGGCACACAGAAGATGAGATACTTGCCTGCACCACGCAAACCTCTGGTGCGTTCACCGGACGCCAGCACAAGATAGGCTGTGAAAATTCCCACGATAGGAATGAAGCTTGCACGCGCCAGGATGCCGAGAGATGAGAGCAACCCTGCCAGCGCGATTCGCCTATCTGCTCGGCCGGCCGGCCCATCACGCGCGCCAGGATGCAAAAGGTAGAAGCTCGCGACCAGGCAGAGCGCGAACAGGGGCTCGGTGAAAAAATCTCTGGAATAGACCCAGAGGGGAGTCGTAAAAGCGAGGAGCGCGGTTCCCCAGAGTGCCGCGCGCTCGGACAGGCCGAAGTCCCTCAGCAATAACCAGAAGAAGAGGCAGAGTGCTGCCGCGACAAGAGCGTTGGTGAGAAGTGCAAAGAAGAGTTTCGCACCTTCTTGTTCACTTACCCGGATCAGGCTCTGGGGCTCGGCGATGATCTCACCTGTGCCATGAGGGATGATGAACTCATCGCTGTAGGCCCTGAACACCTGTGCGCCGGGAGATGATCTCTCGACCACGCTGCCCAGCCAGAATAACGGCACGCTCGCCACGCTGAGGCCGGTCCCCAGCTTGCTGAAGTGGCGGCCGCCATTTCCCTCGACCGCCATCATAAACTTTGGAATTTCCAGCGTGCCACTTTCCCCGATCGAGCTGGTCACCAGATAATTTAGATAGCTATCTACCGTGTAGATATGACCCGCCGTCGTCGCCACGAACAGCGTCAAGAAAAGTACGAATATCCTGAGGCGCATCCCCCTATTCTTGTACCTCGACTTCCTGTTCGTCTTCTTCCATGCTCTGGAACACGCGCGGCTTCTCTGTGAATGTCTCGCCTTCCTTCATCATCTTGGACTTGCCTTCGAAGAAGACGCCGTCTTCTATAACCAGGCTCATGCTTTCCACATCGCCGATAAGCCTCGAGCCCGATTCCAGTTCCACTTTCCGCTTGGCGAAGACATTGCCCTCGACGGTCCCGGTGACGACCGCATGAGCCGCCCGAATTTCGCCCCGTACGATCCCGCTTTTACCCACGACCACCGAGTCGGAGGATAAGATCCTGCCCTCGAACTCGCCGTCAATCCGGATAGTCCCCTTGGCGTCAACGTCGCCGGTGAACTTGCAATCAGAACCGAGGATTGAGCTGATTGCCGCTTCCTGATCATGTCCTTCCTTCCCAAACATTCTTCCTACCTCCACCTTAGGGTTTCTGTTCCTTGTCTTTGGTGAAATCCACGTACAGTTGTGGATCAACCGGTTTATCATCCAGTAAGATTTCGAAATGCAGATGAGGCGCCGTACTTCGCCCCGTACTGCCAACACTTGCTATGACCTGTCCCTTTGTTACATGCTCTCCCTCCTTTACCCAGATCTTTTCATTGTGTCCATAGATTGTGGTAAGCGAATCGCTGTGTTCGATCACTATGAGATTACCATAGATATCATCCCAGCCGGCTGCCATCACCCGGCCCTCGAGTGCGGCCCTGACGGGGGTACCTTTCGACGCGGCGATATCGATCCCGTGGTGACCGCCCCCGGCGCCGCCTTCCAGGAGGTATCCCCTCGAGATCCAGCCGGAGGCCGGCCTTAGCATGCCGCGGGGGTAGCCGGGTTTCTCGACATAGAAGGGTCTCATGATGGCGTAGGTATACCGTCGCGGCCACAGGTTCGCTATGACCGGCATGAGAACCTCGGGGGCGGTTACCTGTGCCTGCTCGGTCACCAGGCCCGCCCAGGCCTCTATCTCGCGGCGAACTTCATCGAGCCTGGCAAGCTCGGACTTGATCTCATTGATCTTCTGGTTTTCGATCCGGAGCGCTTCATTCTCTGAGCTTAGCTTGCTGGTTTCAGCGGAAAGAAATGCGAGCCGGGTATAGGTCATCCCCACGAAGACCAGGCCGATCAGGAGCACCATCATAAGAATGACAAGCAGTACCGCCACTCTTCCCGGCAGATTGAAACTTACCGTGGTACCACTGCCGTGGGGGGCGATTATGCATGAGAACCCCCTGGTGATATGACTTAGCACGATGCTGAGCCTGGCCATCAGCCCGGTCCGGTCTGTAGAGCGTTCCTTCATTTCATTCCTCAGCCTATCACCTCGAGTATCCGCGTGAGGTCATCATTCGAATAGTACTCGATCTCTATCTTGCCATGGCTTCCCTGCGAGATGATCTTCACTCTTGTCCCCAGCTTGCGCATCAGCTCCTCCTCGATGTGTCCCAGCTCGGAGACTATCTGCGGCACCAATCTGGCGCGCCGCTTCTTCGCCTTGAGCTTCCTTCTTACCAGGGCTTCCACCTGGCGGACCGACATTCCCCGGTGCAGCACAGTCCTGTAGACGCT
>JAUVJV010000013.1 GCA_030592245.1 Candidatus Eiseniibacteriota bacterium | reverse complement strand
CATTGCTCCATGGTCATTGTGGTTGTTCCCGAGTCGCTAAGCAGGTCACATCCGGATATGTGCTCTGATGGGAACAGGAAGACATTGAGCCCTGCCTTATATACCAGTTCCGCTCTGGACTTGAAATCCTCAATCGAACAGTTGCGCAAACGGACGACGGCATTCCGGTAAGGCCTGGGCAGGTTGTAATCAGAAGGTCGTGGAGCCAGATCCATCAAGTCACGGAATTTCCTGATAAAGAAGTCTATGTCAGCCACAATCATCCCTCCATGCTAGGTGCAAGATTCATGACCTCCCTGACTATCACCGAGGTCTCCTTTGTTACACTCCACGCCTTCGAAGCTCCGTCCGTAAGTATCTCATGGATCAGCTTCGGGTCAGGCTCAATCTCCCCGCTTCTGCCAACCGGTCCGTGTAGCGGATCGACATATACTGTACACCACGGTCGCCGTGGTGCACAAGACCATCACCACAACCCCGGTCCATAGAGAGCCTCGCCAAGCGCATCCAGGGCGATATCGCTACATAGCGAGCTCGACGCCCGCCAACCGACCATCCACCTGGCAAGGACATTGACGACCGTCGTCTTGAACTTCCGCCCCCGAACCACACGCCCTCGTACCTCTGGTGAGTATCTCTTCTGCGTCCTCATCACTCCATCCTCTCACAAATTGGAGTCTTCGGCAATCCCAGGGGTCATATGCGCTCCTGGCAGGTGCCTTCCAATAGGTGACCCCAGGATTGCCAATTTTGCCTCTTTTTCACATTTCCTTGATTTTTAGCTTGCGTGCAAGAGACCCATCGATTATCATAGTTATGGGTGAGTCCTGAGGAGCGTGACGGGCGAGGAACTCGCAGCTCTGCTTCCACACCTTAATGCCCTACTTCCTTTAGGACTCGCCCTTTTCTTTTGTATGCAGATCCTTCTGTCGATCATCCTAAACCCACCTGTGTCAAAGCATATGAGAGGACGAAGTTCTGACTCCCAAGCCAACAGGAGGTTGCGGCGATGAAGGTTACTCTCTTTCTGGCAGCTTTACTCACAGCAGGCATCGTGTTGCTTTCCGGCTGTGAGCTTTTCGACTCCGGCGAAAGCGGTACTGGACAGCCGGCGGAGCTTTCTCAGTATGGTGGGTTCACAACCAGTGATGAAGCCCCCGGCTTCGGAGACGCCGGCCTGCTGGCCGACTATGCTGGGGACGACGAATTCGAAGATGAGATGGAGGATGACCCGAGGGTCAGAAACACGATGAACCGGTCCGGGGCAAGGCACTATGCGCTGCGGATGGTGTGGGGAAACCTGGAGACCCGTGACTCGAACGTGACGGCCGAATCTGACTGTCCTGTTACCGATTGGTCAGGGTCGGTCGAAGTGGACGACGGGGTACTGATAGTAAAGCGACTGATCAGATTCGACCCTGGTGACTACATAGTCCGGCCGCGCAAGGACCCGCATGGAGTGGAATGGGTCTCATATACCAAGGACCATGTCGACGGCATCCTGTTCAAGATCGTTGTCCCACCTCATACCTCGACCGACGCCGTGGACGGCTTCCTAAGAATCAGCACCCCCTTCTACAATGGCAGCATCCCCCTGGCTTCCCTTGAAGACTATAGGGAGCTCGTCATCTATGACGCCTGCAACAAGATCTCCATCGTCGCAACCGCGGCCAAACCCTCCGACTGTCCCAAGGGCTTCCTCGAAGGCGGATGGATAGCTGACTCCGACACGTCGGGACACTTCCGCGGCGCCTGGATCGGCGCCGAAGGCGGCCTGATGGGTTATCTGAAGGGTAACTACGAGATTCGCGACGGCCACAGGGTGCTCTATGGCAAGTGGATCACGGAGTCGGGCAATTTCCGGGGCCTGCTCCGCGGAACCTGGAGCCCGCTCAGGGATGAGGACGGTCCGGACGGGATATTCGAGGGCCGCTGGGTCAATGCCGCCTTCACCGTCATGGGCGTGTTCAAAGGCCACTATCACATTTCCGAGGGTGATACTTCAGGCTTCTTCCACGGCCGCTGGAAGAAGAACTGCAGATAGGAAAATAGGGGACAGACACCTATTTCGATCAGCGAAATAGGTGTCTGTCCCCTATTTTCAAATGGGTGTCTGTCCCCTATTTTCATGCCTTTTCATAGTACGGGGCTAGCAGTTGGATGACGTGCATTACCTTCTGGGGCAGGCCGTTCCTGCGCAGCATGTCCTCCAGCTGCATCATGCAGCTCGGGCATGATGTGGCCACGACATCAGCGCCTGTTGCGGCGATGCAGTTGGCCTTCTTCTTCCCGATCTCCTTCGAGATGTCGTAATGCGTAAGGCTGAATGTGCCGCCTCCGCCGCAGCAGCGAGCGGCATCTTCCATCTCGATGAACTCGACGTGGGGCATGGCTCTTAAGACCTCGCGGGGCGCTTCGGTTATGCCCTGTCCCCTGTTGAGATGGCACGGGTCGTGGTAGGTGACCCGTACCCTCTCGAGGTGTCTATCCTCAAACTCAAGGCGGGAGAACTTCGCCAGGAACTCGGATATGTCATAGACATCCGCACCAAGCGCCTTTTTCCTGAAGCCCAGGATCTTCTCATAGTCCGTCTTGAGCGCCACGCCGCCTGACGCGCAGGCCGTTACCACGGCATCGAGCTTGTATTTTTCAAATGCCTTCATGTTGGTAAGCGCCAGCTCCCGGCCGGTCGGCCTGTCGCCGGCCGTATAGGCCGGCACCCCGCAGCATCCCTGGTCATGCGGGAGTACGACCTCCATTCCCTCTCCCAGGAGCACCGATATGACCGCCTTTCCGATATCCGTGTATATGAGATTGGCCGAGCAGCCGGAGAAGTAGCCGACCCTCATCCTGGGCTTTCCTTCAGGGCTGAGTATTTCCCCGTGATCATCCATCAGGGTGCGCTCGGCAAACACGGGGAAGACCCTGTCCTTGTCGATCTTCACTATCGGCAAGAGCAACCGGTAGGGGCTGGATGGTGGCAGGCCCCGCAGTATCTTCCTCTCGATGAAGGCCACGGCCTTGCCAACCGGAGGCAACAGCTTCCCCCGTCTCAGGAGATGCCTGAAAATCAGCTTCTTCAAGAGCGGAAACTTTCCCTTCCGGAAGATCTCCGATCTCGCGGCAAGCACGAGCTCATCCACCTTTATCCCGCTCGGGCATACCTCCATGCAGGACTTGCAGTTAAGACACTTTGAGAGCTTGTCACTGAAGCGGCTGCTCAGGGAAAGGCTGTTCTCGGAAAGCCCTTCGATCAGGGCGATCTTGCCTCTCGCACAGCCGGATTCATCCAGCACCTCGGCGAAGACCGGGCAGACTGCGCGGCAGAGCCCGCACTTGAGACACCTGTCCACCTCCGGGGCCAGGCTCATTACCGTATCGTACTGGGGCCTGTCACCCCCGGCGCCGAAGAGGTCCAGCTGGCGCCCGGCATCGCCGGGGCTTCGATCATCGGCGGAGGCTCGGGAGTCCCGGTCTTTATCAGGCGTCATAGAACATCTTTCCCGGGTTCATTATGCCCTTATGGTCAAGCGAAACCTTGAGCCGCTTCATGATGTCATAGCCTGCTTTGCCGATCTCGAGCTTGAGGAAAGGCATTTTGTCGAGGCCTATGCCGTGTTCACCGGATATGGTGCCTCCGAGGTCGATGCAGGCGCGCATCATCTCGGATATGCCCGCGTTCACCCTCTTGATCTCGTCATGCTTCCTTTTATCGGTAAGGAAGGTAGGATGCAGGTTCCCGTCGCCGGCATGGCCGAATACGGCGATCCGGAGGGCATATCTCTCGGCGACCTTCATGATCTTCGCGGCCATCTCCGGCAGCCGGCTCCGCGGCACCGTGACATCCTCGAGTATCACCGTCGGCGACAGACGCGTAAGCGCGGGCAGGACCGCCCGCCTGGCCCTCCATACGGTTTCCCGCTCAGGCCCCTCGACATCACCCATTACCTTTCCCCCGTACTTGCCCTCAATGATCTTCCTGGCTTTAGACGCATCCTCATCACAAATGGCCTTAGTCCCGTCAAATTCAACCAGGAGCATCACACCCTGGCCGAGCTTCTCGCCGGTATGGGCCTCAACGGCTGTTACCGTCTTCTCATCCATGATCTCGAGAATCGAGGGGATAAGGCCCTGCGCCAGTATCTCGGATACGACTTCCGACGCCTTCCCAAGACTGTCAAAGGCGCATGAAAGCACCCGCCTTGCGGGGGGCAGCGGGAGCACTTTCAAGAAGGCAGAACTTACCACACCCAGGGTACCTTCGGAGCCTACCATCAGCCGGGTAACATCATATCCCGCAACGCTTTTTACGGTTCTTGCACCCGTTCTTAAGACCTTGCCCTCGGGTGTTACCAGCTCAAGTCCAAGCACATAGTTCCTGGTAGTTCCGTACTTAAGGCCCCTCAGTCCCCCAGCGCATTCGGCGACATTGCCTCCTATGGTACAGGCGCTCTGGCTGGCGGGGTCGGGCGGGTAGAAAAGTCCCCCGGCCTCCACCGCCCCCTGCAGCCGTTCGGTGACCAACCCGGCCTCGGCCTCCACATAGAGGTCTTCCTTGTGAATCCTGGGAGTGGAGTTCATTCGCTCGGTGGAGAGTACGATCCCGGCCTTTATCGGCACGGAGCCGCCGGAGAGCCCGGTCCCCGCTCCCCGCGGCGTAACGGGAATGGCTTCCTCGTAGGCCAGGCTGAGTACCTTTGAAATCTCATCCGTATCCCGCGGCTTTACCACGACATCCGGCGTGGAGGCATAGCGCGTCGCGTCATAGGAATAGCATTTGAGTGACTCTTCATCGGTAAGTACATTGCCCTTACCGGCAATCTCCGCAAGGCAAGCGATTATGCTCTTGTTCAGCATTCCATCAGTCCTTCAGGCAAAGAAAAGGGGAAATAAAAAAAGGGGACAGACACCTATTCCGTCTGGCGAAATAGGTGTCTGTCCCCTCTTTTTATTTCCCTTCTGCTTCCGCCTGCGCGTCCATTGCGGCGGCTTCTTCCTCAGCCTTGATCCTGGCCTCTTTCTTAGCGTCCTTCTTGGCTTTCCGGGCAGCCTTCTCTTCCTCGACTTCCTTGCCCTTCTCGGTCAGCTCGAGTATCACCATGGGGGCCGCATCGCCCCTGCGCTGGTTGAGCCGTAAGATCCTGGTGTAGCCACCGGCCCTGTCCTCAAACCGGGGCGCAATCGATTCAAACACCTTCTTGATGAGTCCGGCATCCGATATGTAGCGCAGGGCGAGCCTCCTGGAATGGAGATCGCCGCGCTTGCCCCAGGTAAGCAGTTTCTCGGCCAGTCTCCTGGCCTCCTTGGCCTTGGCTTCAGTCGTCCTGATGCTCTCATTCTCGAAGAGCGACGCAACCATGTTCCTGAGCATCATCTCTCTGTGGCTCTTCGTTCTTCCGAGTTTCCTTCCCTTTTGCCTGTGTCGCATCTCGATACCTTCCCTAGAAGACCACTAACTGTACTGCGCCTTGAGCTTGGCTGCAGCCTCTGCCTTGGTGTCATCCATGTAGAAATCCACGTCCATGCCGAAGTGCAGCCCCATGCTGCTCAGGATATCCGAGATCTCCTTCAAGGACTTCCGCCCGAAGTTCCTGAACTTGAGCATGTCGGATTCGGTCTTCCTGACCAGGTCGCCGATGGACTTGATCTCAGCGATTCTCAGGCAGTTGCTCGACCGCACGGAAAGCTCGAGCTCATCCACGCTTCTCTGGAGGATCTCGTGAATCCTTACCCACTCATCGTCCACCTTCTCCACTTCCTCCACCGCGGGTTCTTCTTCCTTGGTGATGAACATCTGGAGATGGTTCTTCAGGATGCTCGCACCGTAGCTGATACTGTCCTGAGGACTGATGCTTCCATCGGTCCAGATTTCCAATATCAGCTTGTCATAGTCCGTTCGCTGCCCGACTCGCGTGTTCTCAACCCTGAAGTTGACCCTCTTCACCGGCGAGAAATTCGAGTCGAGCGGGATCATGCCGATCGGTTTCTCCGCCTGCGACTGCATCTCCGAGAGAACGAAACCCCGGCCCGTATCCACCTCGATCTCGATTCTGAGCTTGGCGCCCTTATCCAGGGTCGCTACGACAGCGTCGGGATTGAGGACCAACACACCGGTGCCGCCCCTGAAGCCCTCAGCGGTGACATCCCCCGGCCCGTCGGCTTCCAGCGTCAGGGTCTGGGGGTCGTCGGCCAGGAACTCAAACTTCAGTTTCTTCAAGTTCATGATGATCTCTGCCACATCCTCTCTGATATGCGGCAGGGTCGAGAACTCGTGCAGGGCACCATCTATCTTCACATTGGTGATCGCCGACCCCTGGATCGATGCGAGCAAGACCCTCCTCAGGGCGTTCCCCAGCGTGGTTCCAAACCCTCGCTCCAGAGGCTCTACGGTGAAAACACCATATGTCTCAGTAGCAGTCGCGGGATCAATCTCAGCGACTTTCGGCATCTGCAAACTCTTAAATTTCATAGTGAAGCCACCTCGCGCTTTGGGATCCATCCATCCCTTTACTTTGAATACAGTTCGACTATCAGCTGCTCCTGTATCGGGATGGGTATGCTTTCCCTGCTTGGAACCTCCGCCAGGGTTACCGAAAGCTGATCAGGGGAAACCTGTAGCCAGGAAAGTGCATCGCTTCCCCGTCTGTCGAGATTAGCTTTGACAACCTCTTTGATCGAATCGCGTGCTGCCACGACATCACCGGTCCTCAGCGAATAGGAAGGTACGTTCACTATCCTACCGTTGACCGTGAAATGCCTGTGGGTTATCAGCTGCCTGGCAGTATCACGCGACGGGGCCATACCTGCCCTGTGCACGACATTGTCCAGACGAAGCTCGAGAAGCCTCAAGAGGTTCTCTCCCGTCACGCCCTTTTGCCTGGAGGCCTTGTCGAAGTACCGCCTGAAGGGCTTCTCCAGCACGCCATAGATCCTCTTGACCTTCTGTTTCTCTCTGAGCTGCAGCCCGTACTCGGTCGGTCGCCGCGAACGGCGCTGGCCATGCTCGCCCGGCGGGTACTGCCTCCGTTCGACCGCGCATTTCGTACTCATGCAGCGCTCACCTTTGAGGAAGAGCTTGGTACCTTCCCTCCGGCACAGCCTGCATTTCGAGCCAGTATATCTCGCCATCAAACCCCTCCCTGTTAAACCCTTCTTCGCTTGGGTGGCCTGCACCCATTATGCGGTATAGGGGTCACATCTCTTATAGCTGTAATATCAAGTCCCGCGGCCTGGAGCGACCTAATGGCAGCTTCCCTTGCCGGACCGGGTCCCTTAACACGGACTTCAATCTTCTTAACGCCAAACCCCATGGCTTCCTTCGCGCAGGCATCGCCCGCCAGCGATGCCGCGAAAGGCGTGCTCTTCCGCGAGCCCTTGAAGCCGACTCGTCCGGCGCTCGACCAGGCAACGACACCACCCATGCTGTCAGTTATGGTCACAATCGTATTATTGAAGGTGGCCTGTATGTGGGCGACTCCGTTTTCCCCCACCTTCCTGTCACGTCGTTTTGGTCTTCTACCCTTCGGTTTTGCCAAGTCCTACACCTCCGTCTTACTAGGGCCTGCTATCTTTCTTCTTGCGAGTCATCACGCCCTTCTTCGGTCCTTTTCTCGTACGCGCATTTGTGTGGGTACGCTGTCCCCGCACAGGCAGCCCGCGGCGATGCCTCAGCCCCCTGTAACTTCCAATGTCCATCAGCCGCTTGATGTTGCCCGCGACCTCGGACCGGAGGGCTCCCTCAACCTTGTGCTCGTTCTCGATCACGTCTCTCAGTTTTGCGGTGTCATCCTCGCTCAGGTTCTTGGTCCTGACGCTCGGATCGATCCCGGTCTGCTCAATGATCTTCTTTGCGGCCGACCTGCCAATGCCGAAGATGTACCTCAATGAGATTTCGATTCTCTTCTCACCCGGCAGATCTACTCCAGAGATTCTCGGCACTCTCGTCCCACCTCCTATCCCTGCTTTTGCTTATGCCTGGGATTCTTGCATATGACGTAGACTACGCCTTTGCGTTTCACTATCTTGCACTTGTCACAAATCTTCTTAACCGACGCCCTCACCTTCATGGGGATTACCTCATCCTCTTACTTGTATCTGTACGTTATCCTGCCCCGGTTGAGGTCATAGGGTGAAAGCTCCACAGTGACCTTGTCGCCCGGCAGGATCTTTATGAAATACATCCTCATCTTGCCGGACACGTGTGCGAGCACCCTGTGACCATTCTCCAGCTCAACCCGGAACATAGCGTTTGGAAGAGCCTCCGCCACGGTTCCTTCAACCTGTATGCTCTCTTCCTTGGCCATACTAGATCACCATCCTACCTTCATACTTTCGTAAGTATCCCGGCCTTGTCATCCCTCACGACCACGGTGTGCTCGAAATGGGCTGACAGGCTCCCATCCTTGGTTATGACGGTCCAGCCATCGGCCTTTGTTTTGACCTCGCTGCCGCCTATATTCACCATCGGTTCAATGGCCAGAGTCATTCCGCTGGCCAGCATGCTCTTATCGCCGTTTGTCACAAAATTCGGGATCTGGGGATGCTCGTGCATGTTCTTGCCTATCCCGTGCCCCGTATAGTCGGTAACCACCGAAAAACCCCGGTCCTCTATCACCTTCTGTACGGCCGCGGAGATGTCCCGGACCATGTTCCCATGGACGGCCTCGCCGATTCCGGCTCCGAGCGCATCCCTGGTGGTCTTCAGGAGGTCCATGGCCCGCCCGCTTATCTCCCCCACGGGAAATGTCGCCGCCCCGTCACCGTGATACCCGTCCTTAAGGACACCGACATCGATGCTTATGATGTCGCCATTCTCAAGCACGCGGCTCCCCGGGATGCCATGCACGACCTCGCTATTGACCGAAGCGCATATGCTCGCCGGGAATCCCCGGTAACCCTTGAACGATGGCACGCCGCCCGAGGACCTGATGAAGTCCTCCGCCACCCGGTCGAGTTCTCCGGTGGTCTTGCCCGGCTCGAGCAGATCCCCAAGCATCTTCAGGGTCTCGGCCACCATCCGCGAGCTATTGCCAATCAACTCGATCTCCCGTTCGGTTTTTATGCGTTCTGTATCCCTGGTCTCAGTCATCATTAGAAACCTAACTGCTCCTCGCCTCTGAGAGCTCTCCCAAGATGGAATCGAATACCTTCCCGATCTCACCCCCACCCGCGATTCGCTTGAGGATGCCCCTGGACTCGTAATACTCGACAAGCGGAAGCGTGTTCTTGCGATAGACAAGCAGCCGCGCCTCAATGGTCTCAGGCTTGTCATCGCTCCTGAGCTGAAGGCCAACCTGGCACCTGTCGCACAGCCCCTCCTGCTTCGGGGGGTCGGTATCGAGATTGTACATTGCATTGCACTTGGGACAGACCCTTCGCCTCGACAGGCGCCTAACCACCACGGTGTCATCGACATCAATGAATATCACTGCATCTACCGCGCACCCCAGCCTCTGGAGTACTTCCTCCAGCCCGATGGCCTGGCCCAGCGTCCTGGGGAAACCATCCAGTATGAACCCCTTCATGCAGTCCTTTTCCATGATGCGCTTCTCAACCACCGGCAACACCACCTCATCAAGAACAAGCTCCCCCACATCCATGTATGGTTTCGCTTTCTCTCCCAGGTCGGTCTTCCGCGCTATGGCCTCGCGCAGGATGTCGCCGGTGGATATCTGGGGCAGCCCCAGCTTCTCCCCCACCATTCTCGCCTGCGTTCCCTTGCCCGAGCCCGGAGGTCCAAGAAAGACCAGCCTCATCGATTCCTCCCCCTCAACTTGCCCTTCTTCAAGAAACCTTCATAGTGACGCATGATGAGGTGCGATTCTATCTGCTGAAGGGTATCCAGGGCCACCCCGACAACGATCAGGAGCCCGGTACCCCCGAAAACGAATGGAGCATGGAACTTGTGAATGAAGACCGACGGCAATATCGCTATGAATGCCAGGAAGAGCGCGCCGGGCAGCGTTACGCGTGTCAGCACCCGGTCGATATAGTCTGCCGTGCGCTTCCCCGGCCTGATTCCCGGGATGAACCCGCCGTACTTCTGCATATTATCGGCCAGGTCCCTCGGGTTGAACACGATCGCCGTATAGAAGTAAGCAAAGAATATGATAATGATTGCGTACAGAATATTATAGAGCGGCTGCGACGGGTTCATGTATTCCGAGAAAGTGTTCATGAACTCGAATTTCCCGAAGAAGGTCCCGATGCTCGACGGGAACATCAGAATCGCCTGCGCGAATATGATGGGAATAACGCCGGCGGTATTTACCCGCAATGGTATGTGAGTACTCTGCCCGCCGTAGATACGGCGCCCGATAACCCGTTTGGCATATTGGACCGGTATCTTCCGCATCGCCTGCGTCATCACCACAACCCCGGCGATGATCAAGACCATCAGCATCCCCAGGAAGACCAGCTTGAAGAAGCTCAGCTCCTGGTTCCGGACCGCGCTGAAGGTATTGCGAATGTCTCCGGGATATCTCGCAATGATGCCGGTGAAGATGATCAGGGATATGCCATTGCCGATCCCCCGGTCGGAGATCTGCTCACCCAGCCACATCAGGAATACCGTTCCAGAGGTGAGCGTTATGATGGTAAGGAGGCGGAAGGCCAGTCCCGGATTCGGCACAATGGCGGACGTTGTCACAAACCCGGTGGCCTCGATGTTCTCCAGGAAAATCGAGATGCCATAGCCCTGTATCAGCGCCAGGAAAACAGTCCCGTAGCGCGTGTACTGAGTTATCTTCTTCCGACCCTCTTCTCCCTCCTTCTGGAGCTTCTCGAAGTGGGGGATCACCGCGGTGAGGAGCTGCATGATAATCGATGCGGAGATATAGGGCATGATACCCAGAGCAAAGATGGTCGCTCTCGAAAGCGCGCCGCCGGCAAACATGTCATAGAGACCCAGGAGGGTGTTTCTCGCCTGGTCTATGGCCTGCATCAGGGCCTGGCTGTCGATGCCGGGCACCGGGACATAAGAGCCGATCCTGTACACGACCAGCAAGGCTACCGTGAACAGAATCTTGCGCCGCAGTTCCGGAATCCGGAATATGCTCTGGATCTTGTCAAACACTAGTGCTCCTCCTCAATCCTACCCGGACGATGGCTCAACCGACCAGATTCACCGTGCCACCGGCCTTCTCAATCATCTCCCTGGCCTTCGCGGAGATCGCATCGACGGTTACGGTGACGGGAAAACCCAGCTCGCCATCAGCCAGTATCTTTATCCTGGCGTCTCTTTTTCTTACTAGTCTCTTGGCCTTGAGCGTCTCGGCATTGATCTCATCACCTTCAGAGAACTTCTCGGAGATGCGCTTCAGGTTCACGACCTCGTACTCCACCCTGTTATGCGGCGTGAAACCACGCTTCGGGAGCCGTCTCTGAAGCGGCATCTGCCCGCCCTCAAACCAGACATGCACATTGGTTTTGGCCCTCTGCCCCTTGTTGCCACGACAGGCCCTGCGGCCGTGTCCGCTGCCCGAGCCTCTTCCGACCCGCTTGCGCTTTTTCGTGGCCCCGGGGGCCGGTGCCAACTTACTCAGATCCACTTGACGCTGTCTCCTTCTCGATAACTTCGACTTCGATAAGGTGCGTAACCTTGTCGATCATGCCGCGTATGGTCGGGGTATCATCATGCTCGACAACACTGCCCGGATGCTTCAACCCCAGCGCCCTCAGAACCCGCTTTTGAGTCCCGAGCCTGCCAACGCCGCTTCTTGTCTGCTTAATCTTGAGTCTCGCCACTTGAATCACTCTCCGTAATTCCTAGTACCTCGGCCACTGACATGCCCCGGATCTTGGCAACATCGGCTGCCCGCCTCATTCGCGTCAGCCCGTCCATGGTCGCCTTGACCACATTATGGGGATTCGGGGAACCCAGCACCTTGGTCAGGATGTCCTTGATTCCCGCCGGCTCAACCACACCGCGCACGGGTCCGCCCGCGATAACTCCGGTTCCCGGGGACGCGGGCTTAAGTAACACCCGGGCCGCCCCACTCCGGCCTATTATCTCGTGCGGAATGGACGTTCCGAGCATTGGGATCTTTGCCATACCCTTCCTTGCCGCCTCGCTGCCTTTGCGAATGGAGTCGGCGACCTCGTTTGCCTTCCCCATGCCTATCCCCACCGATCCTTTTCCGTCACCCACAGCTACGATGGCATTGAAGCTAAAGCGCCGTCCACCCTTCACAACCTTCGCCACCCTGTTGATGTGGATGACGCGCTCTATGAGCTCCGGTTCATCATCGGCACCGGGGCGCATCCCGGGTCTGGAAGAGCGTTGTCCCCTTCGGCCTCTCCCATCGGGCCTCCGGGTCCTGGATGCCGCAGCCGGCCCGGGTCTCGACACGGGCCTTGACCCGGGCCTTGACGCGGGACTTGACGCAGGCCTTGACGCAGGCCTTGACCCAGGCCTTGACGCAGGCCTTGACGCAGACCTCTCCGCGGTCCCCTGTCCGGCACTCGCCTTCCCCCCGGCCTGAACAGGCTTACTGTCTGCAGCCTTGACCTTACCGTCCGCAGGCTTCAGATCCTTGGTTTCCTGTTTGGCCTTATCACTAGCCTCTTCTGCCAAAGTACAACCCCCTTCCGGACTTAGAATTTCAGGCCGGCTTTCCTGGCGGCATCGGCGAGGGCTTTGATCCTGCCATGGTACTGATACCCCGCCCGATCGAAAACCACCTTCTCTATACCCTGTTCCCCGGCCTTCCTGGCGATCTCTTCTCCGATCGCCCGGCTTTCAGCGAATTTACCCTTGTCATCCTTAACGTGGTCGGCAACGACCTTGGATGAACCCTGGACGCCCACGAGAGTCTTGCCTGCGATATCATCAACCAGCTGTGCGTAGATATGCTTGTTGCTTCTGAACACGACAAGCCTCGGACGCGTCGCTTCTCCCCTGATCTTCTTCCTGGTTCTCAGGTGCCGTCGTTCCCTGCCACCGAGCCTTTTCGTAACCATTGCGTTACACTCCCCTAGCCTTGAGCTGCGCCGGTCTTTCCGGCCTTCCTTCTCACGTACTCACCGACATATCTGATACCCTTGCCCTTGTAAGGCTCGGGCGGGTCGATGCCCCTTATCTCTGCCGCTACCTGCCCAACAGCCTGCTTGTCGGCACCGCTCACCCTTATCCTCACATCCACGCCCCGGCCGACCTCGGGCAGATCTATGGTTATCCCCTTACAGGCTTCATAGATCACCGGATGTGATTTCGATACGTTTAAGACCAGTTTCTTGTCCTGAAGCTCCGCACGATATCCGATTCCGTGGATCTCCAGTTCCTTCATGAAGCCGTCGCTAACACCTGTGATCATGTTGGATATCATGACCCTGGTAGTGCCATGAAGTGCACGGTGGAAACCCAGGTTTCCCGGCCTCTCCACCCTTATCTCGTCGCCTTCCATGATGAGTCTCATGTCTCGGTGCATCTGGCGCTCCAGGCTGCCCTTGGGGCCTTTCACCTTGACGAGATTCCCGTCTATCTTGACCTCAACCCCCTTGGGGATCTGTATCGCTTTCTTACCTACCCGTGACATGGTCCGCCTCGCTTACCAAACATGACAGATGATTTCGCCGCCTATTCCTCGCTTCTTTGCTTCCTTGTCGGTCATGATGCCCTGGGAGGTGGTGATTATCGCAACACCCAGCCCACCCTGGACCCTCGGGACCTTCTTGCCGCCAGCGTAATTGCGCAATCCCGGCGTTGATATGCGCTTAATCCCGCTGATTACGCTTGCCTCGTCATCCGTATACTTGAGATACACGCGAAGTCTTCCCTGCTTGTTGTCCTCGATATACCTGAAATTGCTGATGAACTTCTCCTCGAGGAGAACCCGCAATATCTCGCGCTTGAATCCGGATGCGGGAACTTCTATCTTCTTCTTCTTTGCCTTGCACCCGTTTCTTATAACGGTAAGCATGTCTGCAATCGGATCAGTTACTCCCATCAAACACACTCCTCAACTTAGGTATCACCAGCTCGCCTTGACCACCCCGGGAATCTGTCCCATCAGCGCCAGATCCCTGAAGCAGATACGACAGATTCCGAATTTTCTGAGGTACGCTCTCGGGCGGCCACAGCGATGGCACCTGTTCCTATGTCTGACCTTGAACTTAGGCTTCCTCTTCCATTTCTCGATCATGGACTTCTTAGCCACAGATCCTCCCTCTCCTGCTAGCTTGTCCTGAACGGCATTCCGAGACCCTTCAGCAACTCGAAAGCCTCTTCATCCGTCTTCGCAGTAGTAGTTAGTGTTACATCCATCCCTCTGACCTTGACTACCTTGTCATACTCTATTTCAGGGAACACGATCTGCTCTTTGATGCCGAACGAGTAGTTCCCGTGACCGTCGAAACTGTCTGGCGAAAGCCCCCTGAAATCGCGGATTCTGGGGATCGCCACGTTGACCAGCCTGTCGAAGAACTCGTACATCCTCGAGCCGCGCAGGGTGACCCTGCAACCGATCGGCATGCCCTTGCGAAGCTTGAAACTCGCCACGGACTTTTTGGCCCGGGTTATGACGGGACGCTGTCCCGCTACGATGCCGAGATCCTCAAGGGCCGCGTCCATCAGCTTGGCGTCTTTGACACCGTCACCAACACCCATGTTGACCGAGATCTTCTCGAGCTTCGGAGCCTGCAGGCTGTTCCCATATTCGAAGCGCTTTACAAGAGCCGGAAGGATCTCGTCCTT
>JAUVJV010000201.1 GCA_030592245.1 Candidatus Eiseniibacteriota bacterium | reverse complement strand
GGATTTTCCTTATGTTCATGAGCATTGCCAATCTACTCCAAAATGGACCAGGCCACAAGCCTGCCGGATGCGGGTCTGCCGGATGTGAGCCTGCCGGATGTAGGAGGATGAACACAGGTCTCAATTGACACACACCTCTCGACGTGACCGCCTGTCAAAAACCTGCCGGATGCGCTGGCCTGTCCTATCCGCGCCGGTCATATGCGGGCCTGTCACAAGGTTGTTGTAATACCACGGGGGTGGTGTTAAAATCTCTAGCTTTGGGAGGCTTAAGTGAGATCTTTCAGGCAATACTTGGTTCCTTGCTCGGTGGAGGAGGCCGTAAGGCTGAGGACCGAGATAGGTTCCGGGGCGCTCTATATTGCGGGCGGGACCACGGTTGTGCCCGACGCTTCCAGCGGGGCCCAGGTTCTGATCGATATCTGCAGGCTGGGTCTCACCAGCCTGAGTATCGACAAAGAGTCGATACGAATAGGGGCAACGACCAGGCTCTCGGCGCTCGTGACGGAGGAGATTGAGCGCGCCCTTCCCGTGCTGTACCAGGCTGCGCACACGTGCGCGACGCCGCTCATCCGGAACATGGCGACGGTTGGCGGCGCGCTCTCGGGTATATATCTTCCTTCCGACATCGGGATTCCACTCCTTGCATTGGGTGCGAAGGTGGTGCTCCAGGGAAAGGAGCGCCGGACCGTGCCCCTGGAGGACCTGCTTCCCAAAGGCTGGCCCCCGGGTGATGACCTCATTGTCGAGGTTGAAGTTCCCTTACCGGGAGAGCGAACCGGATGCGGTTTTGGCAAGTTCACCCGGAACGCGATTGACATTGGCCTGGTAAACGCTTCCGCGATGCTCAAGGTCTCCACCGGTGGCGCTATCGAGACCTTGAGGATATCAGTGGGTCAGAGTGCTTCTCCGCCGGTTCTCCTGAAGGAGACCGATCTTCCCGGTGCAGGTGAGCGTCTCTCAGAGGATCTGGTGCGGCGGATAGCCGGCTCGACCTCGGAGATGATCAATGCAATATCTGACTCGAAAGCTTCTTCGGAATACCGCAGGCATCTGGTCGAGGTGTTCGTAGCTCGTTCGATTGCCGATGCGGTCAAGGATATAGGAGTTGGCGTTGGAGATTAGGATCTGCATAAACGGCACGGATCACATTGTCGAGATCGATGTGGGGGAGACCCTGCTCGATCTCCTCAGATGGTTGGGTTACAAGGGAGCCAAGAACGCGTGCGAGACAGGTAACTGCGGGGCCTGCACCGTGCTTCTTAATGGCAGGCCCGTCGCTTCCTGCATCATGCTGGCCGCACAGGCCGATGGCGCAACAGTTCAGACGGTTGAGGGCCTGGCTGATGAGGGGAAGCTCCACCCGGTTCAGGAAGCATTCATGGATGCCGGCGCGCCCCAGTGCGGCTTCTGCACGCCGGGCATGATCATGACCGCCGTGGCGTTTCTCGATGCGAAGCCTGATCCGACCCGCCACGAAGTCCGGGAAGCCATATCCGGCAACATATGCAGGTGCTCGGGCTACGTGAAAGTGGTGGATGCGATCATGGATGCGGCACGGCGAATACGGGAAGAGGGTGCGGCATGAGCGGCGAGGGTGCGGCATGAGCGGCGGGACCCTGAAGGGCGTGGATACCGAACTTATGAAAGCCTGGAGAGCGAAGACCGAGCGTAGGGTGGTATCGAAGCGTCTCAGGAAGGTCGATGCCGAGGCCCTGGTGACGGGGGCGCCCCATTACACCATGGACATGGTCCCGGATGGGGCGCTGTATGCGAAGATCTTCAGGAGCCCGCATGCCCACGCCATCATAAAGAAGGTCAGGAAGGACCGTGCGCTTGAGGTCCCGGGCGTACTGATGGTACTTACCCATGAGGATGTTCCGAGGATTCCTTTTACCACGGCGGGACAGAACTACCCTGAGCCCTCGCCTTATGATACCTATATGCTCGACAGCAGAGTGAGGCACGTGGGAGACAGGGTGGCGGTCGTGGTGGCCGAGGACGAGGCCGCGGCGGAGGCCGGATGCGACCTGCTGGAAGTCGACTATGAAGTGTTGCCGGCCGTTTTTGACTCGCGCGAGGCGCTTGCCGATGGAGCCCCCCTGATTCATGATGAGCCGGACTCAACGGGGATCCATGATGCCGGCAGGAATCTCGCCGCGCGAATAGACGTTGAATTGGGTGATGTCGCCAGGGGTTTCAAGGAGGCTGACCACGTTTTCGAGCATACCTATTCGGTGCACTATGTCCAGCATGTCACCCTGGAGCCACATGTCTGCTATTCGTATCTCGATGGTGCGCGCAGGCTGGTGATTGTGACCGCGACGCAGGTCCCGTTCCATGCCAGGCGAATCGTGGCGCGCGTTAACCAGGTGCCCATTTCCAGAATAAGGGTGATCAAGCCCAGGATAGGCGGCGCGTTCGGCGGCAAACAGGAGATCGTGCTCGAGGACCTGTGTGGGCACATAGCCTTGAAGACCGGGCGGCCGGTCGCCATGGAATTGAAGCGGGACGAGGAGTTCTACTGCTCGCGGACCCGGCATCCTCAGTCGCTTACCATGAAGACCGGGCTTACATCCGGCGGCCGGATCCTCGCCAATGAGATGAGGGTACTGGCCAATACCGGGGCATACGGGAGCCATGCCTTGACGGTCCAATCCAATACGGGAAGCAAGTCGCTCCCCCTCTATAAATCACCGAACGTGAAATTCGTGGCAGATGTGGTCTACACCAACCTGCCGGTCGCGGGGGCGATGCGGGGATACGGCGCACCCCAGGGCTACTTTGCCCTGGAGTCTCACATGGATGAAATCGCCCATGCCATGGGGATGGACCCGCTCGAGCTTCGAAAGATAAACATGATAAGAGAGGGTGACGAAGACCCCATAGCCCCCCAGCTCGGCGAGGGCAAGGCAGGATTCAGACGGATCATAAACTCCTGCGGGATGGACAGGTGCATCGAAAAGGCCATCGCCGCCGTCCCAGATACCAGGAAGGAGGTCCGGTCCGGACCATTCAGGCGCATCGTGCGCGGCAGGGGAATGGCGGTCTGCATGCACGGTACGGGGATACCGGGTGAGGATATGGGGGGCGCAACCATAAAGGTCAACGAGGACTGCTCCTTTAACCTGCTCGTTGGAGCCACCGATCTGGGAACAGGAAGCGACACGATCCTGGCCCAGATGGCCGCGGAGGTGCTGGGAGTCTCACTGGATGATATCGTGGTGTATTCGTCCGACACCGATTACACACCGTTTGACGTGGGAGCTTATGGTTCCAGTACCACCTATGTATCCGGAATGGCCGTGGTCATGGCCGCCGAGAAGGTGAGGGACAAGCTCCGGGAAGTGGCAGGGGAGCTGATGGGAGCCGACCCGGCCGAGATCGAATTCAAGGATGGGAGCTTCGTATCCGCCTCGGGCAAGCGCGTGCACATGAAGGAGGCAGCGCTCAAGTCCTTCTATGGAGAGACCAAGCAACAGATCGTCGAATCGGCTTCTTTCCTTACCCTCGAGTGTCCACCTCCCTTCGGGGCCTGTGTGGTGGAGGTGGAGGTCGACCTGGATACGGGCGCTGTGAAGATTGTGGATATCGCCTCTGCCGTCGACCTGGGAAGAGTGGTCAACCCCACCCTGGCCGAGGGCCAGATCATCGGGTCGGTGTCGATGGCCGTGGGTTATGCCATCTCCGAGGAGATGCGGTTCTCGGAGGATGGCCGGATGCTCAATGCCTCGCTGATGGATTATAAGGTGCCCACATCGCTGGATCTGCCGGATATCAAGGCCATCATCGTGGAGACCGATGAGCCCACGCACCCGTTCGGGGTCAAGAGTGTCGGGGAGGTGTGCGTCGACAATGTTCCCCCGGCGATCGCCAATGCCATCTTCGATGCAACGGGTGTCAGACTGCGGGATCTCCCTTTCACCCCCGAGAGGGTCCTCGACGCGCTCAAGGAGGCCGGCGTCTGACTTTTCCGGTGAGCGGGACCTCCAGCAGGAGACAGGCTTGAGCGAATTGACCGCGGCTGAATGCTCCACACTTCCGTTCGAGAATCTGCTCCGCGAGCTGGACTCGTCTGCAGACGGGCTCGAGAGCAAGGAAGCCCGCAAGAGGCTCACCATTCACGGTCGCAACGAGATCGAGAAGGCGGCCGGCGAGCACTGGTTCGGTAAGCTCCTTGCCCAGTTCAACTCACCCGTGATCTGGATCCTCCTTGGCGCAGTCCTGGTCTCTCTCTTGATCGGCGAGGCGGTCGATGCCCTCGTGATCGGCATCATCCTCATCCTCAATGCGGCCCTCGGCTTCTTTCAGGAGGCAAGGGCGGAGAAGGCCATCGAGGCGCTCCAGAGGATGGCGAGCCTGAAGGCCGTCGCCTTGAGGGATGGGAAAGAGGTCGAGATAGATGCCGGCGAGATCGTGCCCGGGGACATAGTGCTGCTCGATGCAGGGGACAAGATTCCTGCCGACTCGCGCCTCATCGAGGAATTCGAGCTCGAGACCCAGGAGTCCGCGCTCACAGGCGAATCCACACCGGTCACAAAGGACGTGGAATCACTCCCTGTGCGGGAAGGCCGCACGACACCGATCGCGGAGATGCGCAATATGGTCTTTTCCGGCACCGTAGTTACACGGGGCCGGGGAAAGACCTTGGTCTGCGCCACGGGAATGAAGACCGAGATAGGCCGGATCGCCAACATGATCCAGTTCGTCCGGACTGAGCAGACACCCCTGCAGAGGCAGCTGGCGGGCCTGGGAAAGTGGCTGGGACTCATCACTCTGGCGGTCTGCGGTGTTGTCTTCGTGACCGGGATATTCCTCTATGACACGGACGTGATAGAGCTCTTCTTCACGGCTGTAGCACTTGCGGTGGCGGCCATCCCGGAAGGCCTCCCCGCGGTGGTCACGATATCGCTCTCCCTCGGGGTTCGCCGCATGGTCGCCCGCAATGCCCTCGTCAGGAGGCTTCCCAGTGTCGAGACCTTAGGATGCACGACGGTCATATGCACCGATAAGACCGGGACCCTCACGCTGAACCAGATGACGGTCAGGCATCTCTTTGCCAATGGGAGGGACGTACGGGTCGAGGGATCGGGTTACAAGCCGGAAGGGGGCTTCTCGGAGGACACGGCCCAACTGGAGATGCTCCTCAAGATCGGCGCCCTCAATAACGATGCGAGTATCGACCGTGACACCTGGAGCGTCGTGGGAGATCCCACCGAGG
>JAUVJV010000387.1 GCA_030592245.1 Candidatus Eiseniibacteriota bacterium | reverse complement strand
GATTCACCGGCTCGTCAACCTGGAGGAAGGATAGATCTGGAGGGAGCCTAGATGTCGGCGACGCTACTTAAGGGCAAGCCTCTCGCAAGGAAGATCGAAGAAGAGGTTGCCAGCGAGGTAACCGAACTCAGGCAGAAGGGCATCACGCCCCGCTTAAGCGTGGTGCTTGTGGGAGACAATCCTGCTTCCCGCGTTTATGTCAGAAGCAAAGAAAAGGCCTGCAAGAGGGTCGGCATCCGCTCGGAGACCCTCATCCTGCCGGAATCCACGACCCAGGCCGAGCTCCTGAAAGTGGTCGGGGCACTTAATGACGACACCGCGGTGCACGGGATACTCGTGCAACTGCCCTTGCCCGGGGGCCTGGACGCCGACGAGGTGCTCGAGACCCTGGACCCGGCCAAGGACGTCGATGGCTTTACGCCCGCCAACATGGGCAAACTCCTGCTCGGGTTTCCCTATACGGTGGCCTGCACGCCTGCAGGAATACTCGCAATCATGGACCATTACGATGTCCCCGTCGAGGGATCGGATGTCGTCATAATAGGAAGAAGCAATATAGTTGGTAAGCCCCTGGCCGCCCTTCTCATGCAGAAGGCCAAGGGAAGGAACTGCACGGTCACCGTGTGCCATTCTAGGACCAGGAACCTGACAAGCTATACCGGCCGGGCCGATATCATCGTCACCGCGATGGGGAGTCCGGAGTTTCTGAAGGCCGGCATGGTGCGGCCGGGTTGTGTGGTGATAGATGTTGGGATAAACCGCGTGAAGGACGATTCCGCCGCCAGGGGGTACACTCTGGTGGGAGACGCCGACTTCGGTGAGCTCGAGAACGTTGCTTCATTCATAACACCGGTCCCGGGAGGTGTGGGTCCTCTGACAGTCGGGATGCTGCTCAAGAACACGGTCAAGACGGCGAGGTTTTGTGGATGTCCTCAATAGACGCTGCGATCGGGGGAGGGCACGTCTACAGCGTCTCAGAGATCACTTCCAGGATAAAGGCCCTGATCGAGGGGCGCTATGGCGAGGTATGGATCGTGGGCGAGGTGTCCAACTGCTCACATCACTCATCGGGACACACCTATTTCACGCTTAAGGACGAGCGCACCCAGATCCGCTGCGTTCTCTTCGCCGGAAACGCCCGCCGGATAACCTTGAAACTCCAGGATGGATTGAAGGTCTATGCCCAGGGGAAGGTCACGGTTTACGAAAGGCAGGGCCAGCATCAGCTTATCGTGAGCAACTTGCTTCCGCTGGGTCGGGGCGAGCTCTATATCGCATTCGAGAAGCTCAAGGAGAAGCTGGAAAGGGAAGGTCTCTTCGAAGAGGAGCGAAAGCGCAGGCTGCCGGAGTTCCCGGCGAGGCTAGCGGTCGTGACCTCACCAACGGGGGCCGCCGTCCGGGATGTGATCAAGTCGGCGATGAGGATTCACGCCGGTGTGGAGATCGTGGTCTACCCGGTGCGTGTTCAGGGAGATGGGGCATGCGAGGAGATCGCGGAGGCAATCCGAGATCTCAATCACGTGGGAGATTTCGATGTCATAATCTTAGCGCGCGGGGGCGGGTCACTTGAGGACCTCTGGGCGTTTAATGAAGAGGTGGTGGCAAGAGCGATAGCGGCCTCTTCGATACCCCTGGTGTCTGCCGTGGGACATGAGATAGATTTCACGATCGCGGACTTTGTGGCGGATGTGAGGGCACCCACGCCGACGGCTGCACCGGTCATTGTGCTCGAGGGCTATGTCGACCTTGCCGCGAGGTTGGACGGACTCAGGCAGCGGGCAGGCGCCGCGGTGGGCGGAAGGCTCGATCGCTATGCCGGCTACCTGGAGAGCCTTAAGACCCACTATGGCTTAAGAGGCCTGCGGGACCGGGTCGCCTCTTCGATGCAGGAAGTGGATGAGGCGCTGGCGCGCGCCCGGCGTTCCGTCGAGGGCAATCTGGACGGAAACGGTGCGCGGCTTGCCGCTCTTAAGGCAAAGTTGGATGCCTTGAGCCCGCTTGCAACCCTCGATCGCGGGTATTCAATTTGCTTTCGCGAGGGTACGCCCGAGATAGTCAGGGACGTCCGGCAGATCGACAAAGGTGACCGCCTGCGGATTCGCTTCTCGAGGGGGACCGCGATTTCCACGATTGATGCTACCGATGATGCTACCGAGGAGGATGGGTCGGATGAGTAAGATGAGCTTCGAAGAGTCCATGAAGAGGATCGAGGAGATCGTCAGCGAGCTCGAGAAGGGGGAGATTCCGCTCGAGGCTTCGCTCGACCGTTTCGAGGAAGCCGTCAAACTGGCGAGAACCTGCCAGATGAAACTCGAAAAGGCGCAGGAGAGAATTTCAAAGCTGGTCAAGAACGAAGATGGTTTTACACTTGAACCTCTGGATGAATCAAGCGAAGATTGACCTTAGATGATGAGCGAATGTATGAGTTTTGACCTGAAAAGATATATGGGTGCCAGGAGGGTGGAGGTTGAGGAAGCTCTCGACCGCTATCTGCCTGCCGAGGCAGCCTATCCGGAGAGCCTGCACAAGGCGATGAGGTACAGCGTCTTCAGTGGAGGCAAGAGGTTCCGTCCGATCCTGTGCCTGGCGAGTTTCGGAGCGTCCGGGGGAGAAGGCGCGGGCATGATGCCGGTCGCCTGCGCAATCGAGCTTATCCATACCTACTCCCTCATTCATGACGACCTTCCATGCATGGACGACGACGACCTGAGGCGGGGCCGGCCCACCAATCACAAGGTATTCGGTGAGGCGATCGCCGTCCTGGCCGGAGACGCTCTCCTGACGCACGCAATTGAGCTGGTAGTGACTGTTGCCGGCCCTCAACTGGGCTGTGAGTCCTGCCTCCGCGTGCTGGAGGACATCACCCATGCGATTGGCGTGGACGGCATGGTCGCGGGACAGGTCGTCGACATGGAGAGCGAGGGGAAACCGGCGGGTGAAGAGACCGTGGGTTACATCCACTCCCGGAAGACCGGAGCGCTGATCACATCCACGGCCAGGTGCGGGGCTATAGCTTCCGGAGCGGATGAGGCCATGATCGAGAGAATGGCAGCCTATGGCGAGAAGGTAGGCCTTGCATTTCAGATTACGGATGACATACTTGATGTTGAAGGGGGTT
>JAUVJV010000189.1 GCA_030592245.1 Candidatus Eiseniibacteriota bacterium | reverse complement strand
TGGCCTTTGCCATGTACCAGCTCGGAAGCAGCAGGGCCACCGCAGCCGAGACCACGATGCTGGCCAGTACGATGGCCACAATCAGGCGCCGGTCTCTTAGCAGGACCCCTATCACCCCACCCAGGCTGACCCTCTCCTCCATCCCTGGCTCCCCCTGTTCTCTATCCGTCATCAGTTCCTGGTTATGCTGTCAACCACAAGCCACACGGTGGCGATCTGCGCCGCGACCATAAGAATGTCCTTGGTTATCCCCCACCAGCTGTAGTCCGGCCTCTTGGGGACCCAGACGATGTCTCCGGCGCGAACCTCACGGCCTCCGGCCTTGATTCTCTGCCCGCCCCCGGAACGGATCAGGACCGTGCCCCTCTTATCCGCCTTGGTTCCATAGCCCCCCGCCTCACGGATATAATGACCGTGATCCTCACCTGCCACCAGGGCAACCAGCCCGGGATTGTTGACCTGACCCGCCACCCTCACAAGCCGCGTGGCCCGCGGAATATCGAGCACATCCCCGTCCATCAACAGCACGTCCTGCGCATCTTCCTCGCCGAGGAAGAGGGCTTCATAGTCGAGTGCGACCGTGCCTTTGAGCTCCCGGCTCAGGGTCTTCGTAAGATCGGTGTCCTTCCAGTCCTCCGTGATGTCGGTTTCCGCCATGCCGGCGACTTCACGCTCTATGGGATGCGGCCTGGACTTGTATAGGCCTCTTATGAGGCGGGCCTCGGCGAGCGAGGCTTCCTCGGTAAGGCCGCCTGCTCTTTTCATGAGATCGGTCAGGGTCTCCCGTCCCTCGTCGACCACGTAGATCCCGGGGAACTTGACCTCGCCGGTGACCGTGACCTGGGCGTCCCTGTGCCAGTCGGGAATGGCCCTTATGAATATCCTGTCGCCCAGCTCCACCTTGAAGCTCTCAAGAAGAGCGGGCTCGCCTGCAAGTGTCAGCTCCAGAGAGACGGTCGGGTCGGCCTCATCAAACCTCTCAAGAGTCAGGGTGTCGGTGTAGGCCTCAGGCCTGAATCCGCCGGCCAGCGCGATGATGTCCGCCACGCTCTCACCTTCCACGAATTCGTATTCGCGGGGATAGGAGACGCTGCCGGAGATCTGTACGGGGCCTCTGGTATAGGGCACCAATACCACGTCCCCATCGTTAAGAGACGGGTTCGAGGTATTGTCTCCCAGGCTAAGATACCTTGTGAGATCGACCGGTATCTCCTCTTCCCCTCTGCGCACCGTGATGTTCCGGCGCGAGCCCCCCTCCCTCAAGCCCTCTGCCAGCGCTATCGCCTGCGAGACGCGGGTTACGCCGTTTGCCACCACCGCACCGGGCACCTCAACCATGCCCACCACGTGAACCTGGAATGTCCTGATCCCGACCAGCGACACCGAGAGGATGCTCGGCCTGTAGTAGGGCGCCAGCTCTTGCCTTATGAGGCTGCGAACCTCTGAGAGCGTGAGGCCGTCAACCGGTATGGGACCTACAGGGGCCACGAGGAGATCACCGTCGGGGGTCACCGTCAGGGTCTCCATCCGGTTGACGTCTCCCCAGAAACCGATCGCGAGGACATCCCCGGCTCCGAGCATATAGGAATCCGCGTCCAGCGTGCCCTCAAGTGAGCCGGAGACGGGCCTGAGAACAGGCTGTGACACAGGAGATGCAGGAACGGTCTCGGCCGCCACTCCCTCCTGGCATAGACCCCGGGAGGTGCCGGTCAAAAGTAGAAGGAGCACTATCCCAATGGTCCCAAGCCGCATATATGTCAAGGTCTCACTCCCCTATGGAATCTGTCCCTTAAAGGGCACAATTCGACCAGCCAATCGTAAATGGAAGATCCCCAGAGGTCAAGCACCAAAAGGCGTGATGGCTCGACCTCCTCAGGAATACCCTCATGGGCTGGAACGTCCATGCACTGGAAGACTCTCGTGCACCGGAGTGCCCGGCTGCCTCCCCACGCCCGCCAGCAAACCTTACCCGCAGGAAAGCACACAGGCGATCGCGATGGAGTTAAGCCGCGCATCGTAGGTGTCTGCCCGGGAGACCACTATGATGGGGACCTTCCCGCCCACGATCACACCCGCCGTCCTTACCCGCTTGCCCAGGAAATAGGTGAGGGTCTTATAGAACACATTGCCCACATCGGCGTGACCCACGATCAGGATATCGGCCTCGCCCGCGATCGAGCTCTTGATGCCCTTCAACTTGGCAGCCTCAGGCGATATGGCATTGTCAAGGGCCAGCGGACCATCCACGATCGCGCCCTTGATCTGGCCCCGTTCGGCCATCTTGGAGATGATGGCGGCATCCACCGCCGACTTCATCTTGGTATTCACCAGCTCGAGGGAGGAGAGTATCGCGACCTTGGGAGTCTTAACTCCCAGCGCCTTGGCGACCTGGATGGCGTTCTTGACTATCTCGACTTTCTGGGCGAGGTCCGGCTCTATGACGATTCCGCCGTCCGACATGAACATCGCCCGCTTGAAGCCCTCCACCTCGAATACTGCCACATGACTCATCAGGCGGTCGGTCTTGATCCCCACCTCGTCATCGAGGGCGGCCTTCATGATGGTCGCGGTCGCGACATTGCCCTTCATCAGGACATCGGCATCGCCAGATCTGGCGGCCTCGGCGGCCTGGCGGCTCGCGCTCACGGGATCGCTCACGTCGATGATCTCGCAGCCCTTAAGGCTGAGCCTCTGTTTCCGCGCGATCTCGCGGATCTTGGTCTCATCACCATAGAGCAGGGGCGCCGCGAATCCCTGCCTGGCGGCATCGCAGAGGACGTCCAGCACGACAGGATAATGCGCTCCGGCGACTGCGACGCGCGGAGTATGACTCTTTGCGACCTTCTTCGCGACACGGAGTATATCGTCGAATCGAACTCGGGAGTTCTTAACTCTGGTCTTACTCGACACTTCCGCCCTCCTTGAATTTCACTTTCACGCATTGGCCCGTAGCTTCGGAAAGAACATTGCCTTCGCCATCCTCCAGGCGCGCGGCAGTGAATATGAGCCTGCCCTTCCGGGATTCCACCCAACCCTTGATGGCGATCTTCTCCCCGATCTTCGCCGGTCTCAGCAGCCTGATCTGAAGTGCAGCTGAGACCGCTGAAATGCCCACCTCCCACAGGAGCTTGACCATGGCCTCATCCAGCAGCGCCGACTGCAGGCCCCCGTGCATGATGCCCCGGTAGCCCTCGTGCTCGCGCCGGGGGGTGAACGTCCCCGTCAGGCGCAGATTCTCTTTATCGATCTCGAACTTGACCTTCAGGCCGATGGGATTGTGCTGACCACAGATGAAGCACATTCCATCGTCAACAATATCCATTCCACACCACCTTGTTTAGCCTTGAAACAGGCCGAACTGATAGATATTCTACTTGAGATTCGATATCAATTCAATTGTCAATATAAGGAGGACGGTTTGAGACTACTGAGCTATGAACGCGATGGTGAGGAGCGCGCGGCCGTCCTCATCGACGATATTGCCTACGACGTCGCAAATTGCTGTGCCTTCTTCCGTCTGGAGCCGGTGCCTCCCACCCTTCTCGAGTTGCTGACTCAGCAGAAACAGCAGGGCCTTAAGGATCTCCACGCCAGGCTCGGGGCCCACGGAGGAGGCAAAGGCGACCTTCCCCTGCAGTGCTGGGCGGCTCTCGATGAAGCCAGGCTATTGCCGCCGCTACCGAGGCCACCCAAGGTGATCTGCCTGGGACGGAACTACAGGGACCATATCGAGGAGCAGGGTGCGAAGCCGCCCGGGAAGCCTCTTCTATTTTCAAAGGCTTCCACCTGCGTGATAGGGCCCGGGCAGAAGATCGTGATACCACGGGGCTCGGTCAAGGTCGACTATGAGGGAGAGCTGGCAATCATCATCGGGAGCAAGATCAAGGATGTCGATGAGGAAAAGGCGTCCGCGGCGATTTACGGTTATACCATACTCAATGACGTGACCGAGAGGGAAGTTCAGTTCGGTGAGAAGCAGTGGTTCAGGGGCAAGAGCATGGATACCTTCGCCCCGTTGGGACCCTGGATCGTCACGGCCGATGAGATCGGTGACCCATTGGATCTCGAGCTCACCACCAGGGTGAATTCCGAGGTCAGGCAGTCCGAGTCGACCAGAATGCTCATATTCACACCGGCCTTCGTCGTATCCTACATTTCGCGCACGATGACGCTTGAGCCGGGAGACGTGATCTCAACAGGGACACCGGGCGGAGTGGGCGTGTTCCGCGACCCGCCGGTCTTCTTGAAGGCCGGTGACATCGTGGAGATCACCATCGATAAGATAGGGACTCTGACCAATCCCGTGGTGTGAAATAGGGGACAGACACCTATTTCGGAGTTGCCGAAATAGGTGTCTGTCCCCTATTTCCTGTCCCCTTTTTTCTCAGCCGGATACATATGAGCGGCGGACCCGCCCCACCTGCTCCATCCTCTGCTCGGCAAACTCGTCGGCCGCCTTGTATGTGGGAATGCCCTTGTCCTGTGCGGCTCTCAGCACTTTCAAGAGCACATCTTTTATGGCAGAGGTCTTTCGCCTGGCACGCTCGGCGTCGTAGCCGTAGATCTCATCGGCGACATTGATGAGCCCGCCCGCATTGATGATGTAGTCCGGGGCATAGAGAATGCCTCGCTCGTGGAGTGCATCACCGTCCTCGTCACTCGCGAGCTGGTTATTGGCGGCTCCGGCCACGACCGAGCACTTTAACCTGCCGATCGTATTGTCGTTAAGAACTCCGCCCAGCGCGCAAGGGCAGAAAATATCACAGTCGACATCATAGATCTCATCGGAGGGAACCACATCCACCCTGGACTCCGAGCTCACCCGCTCCACGGTTTCGGCATCTATGTCCGCCACGGTAACAAGCATGCCGCGGGCCACCAGGGACTTTACCAGGATGCTCCCGACCCGGCCCACTCCCTGCACCGCGACCTTGAGTCCCCTTAAGGTCGCATCATTCTTTAGCAGCACCTGGCAGGCTTCCAGCCCACCCATCACACCCTCGGCGCAGAGCGGTGAAGGATCCCCGCTTCCGCCGCGCGCGCTCGGGATGCCAACCACATACCTGGTTTCCATTCGTATGAAGTCCATATCGTGGAAGGAAGTGCCCACGCCCTCTGCCGCGATATACCTCCCACCAAGGCTGTCGATGAACCTGCCTAAGGCCCTGAAGAGCGACTCGCTCTTGGATGTCTTGGGATCGCCGATCACCACGGTCTGCCCGCCGCCGAAATTGAGGCCCGCTCCAGCGGCCTTATAGGTCATCGTCCGGGACAGATTGAGGGCATCATCGATCGCAGAGTCCTCATCCTCATACTGCCACATCCTGACCCCGCCGATCGCCGGGCCCAGGGTTGTATCGTGTATCGCCAGGATGGCGCGCAGCCCCGTCACCTTCTCCTTAAAGAAGATGATCTGCTCGTGCCTGCTGCTCTAGAGTCTCTCGAAATTGGCCAAATCACT
>JAUVJV010000099.1 GCA_030592245.1 Candidatus Eiseniibacteriota bacterium | reverse complement strand
TGGGTGACCCTGTATGGCAAGGTCAATGAGCTCGGCAATGCCATCGCGGCGGACCTCGCCACCGTGGGCACCTATTCGCTCTTTACCGACACCCGGCTCTCCTATAGCCTGAGCGAGGGGCTCTCGGGCGTGATGGCCGAGCCCAACCCGTTCTCACCCAATGGCGATGACCTCTACGATTTCACCCGCATCGGTTTCTATCTGGCCCGCGATGCGGACTGGGTTACCGTGGAAATCTACGACATCTCGGGTGAAGAGGTTCGAACCATCACCTGGCAGCAGGGACTGACGCTCACCGGCAGAAACTCCTTTGAGATCATCTGGGACGGCAAGGACGACGAAGGCCGGCCCGTGCCATATGGCATATATATCGCAAGGCTGGAAGTGCGTTTCAAGGTGTCCCCGTTTAATGAGCGGGACAATATCTCGATAGTGGTAATAAGGTAGTGGCAATAGTGCAGGAGAAAGCAATGCGGTTTGGCTTAAGCCTGGTTTTGATCATCATCCTCGCCGGGTCCGCGTCCGCGGGCTTCGTTAGCATCGAGGAGGGGGCCAGGGCGATGGCGATGGGCGGAGCGTTCACCGCCGTCGCCGATGATGCGACCGCCATCATGTGGAACCCCGCGGGCAGCGCCTTAGCCGGCGGTTTCAAGTTCACCGGCATGAGGACAAAGCTCTTCTCGGTCAGCGGGCTGAGCGAGGACTGTATCTCCCTCAATTACGGGGGATGGGAAAAAACCGGTGTGGGATTCGGATGGACCCGCTCGGCGGTCGAAGACGTCTATTCTGAAAACACTTTCGTCTTAGGAGGCGGCCGGTCTTTCCTTGAGAGGCGCCTGGCCGTTGGCGGAGCGCTCAGAGTTTACAGGGTCTCGGCGCCGGGCTATGAATACTACACTGATCCCAGTTTCCTTGGGGATGATACCGGGTATGCGTTCGATATCGGAGTGCTCTACGCCAATCCGAAATGGGCCCTTGGCTGCGTGATGCGCAACCTGGGCGAGCCCGAGCTTAAGCTCATAGAGACCACCGAGGATCCGGACCCGATCTACCGGGAGCTCAGGGTCGGTGGAAGATACACCATCAGGGAAGTGGTCCTCTTAACGGGCGAGATCCGAAGGGCCCACGGCGCGGCCGGTTATCTGGATGGAAAGACGAGTTACAATCTCGGCACCGAGATATGGTTCTTCGATGTATTTGCCTTGAGGACCGGGCTTCACAGGAGCAAGGCGACTGCCGGGCTGGGGCTGAAGATCGACTGGCTCACCATCGATGCTTCGCTGATCTCAGCCAGGCGCCCCGGCAACATTTACCGTCTGGCACTGACGCTGGACTTCTGAGGGTTTGGAGGGTGGTTTGAAGCGACTTGCAGGCCTGATAATCCTGGGAGTGTTGGTCTTCCAGGGTGCCTGCCAGGGAGCCACTTCGCTGGAGGGCTATTCGGAGTTCTTCGGCCAGCTCGATGGCGAGTCCAGGCGGTGGCGCTTCAGCAATCCCGCGTTCCTGACCGAGATCCGGCTCCGGAGCAGCCCCTGGACCGACACCGAGGTCTATCTCAAGACCCAGGCCTTCTCCAACAGGTGGGACAACTATGTGTGGGAGAACTTCCTGATGGTGAGGGAAGGCCACCTGAAGTTCAGAAGCCGCCGGATAGAGAGTTATCTCTTTTACGGCCAGGGCCGTTTCTGGCTTGGCGAACCCCTGCTCAACATCGTGAGCAATGACGTCATAAAGGACGACGATTACGGACCCAAGGCCCAGGGCATCAGGGTGGACTTCTGGGATCTCCTGGGCATTTCCGGCTCAGGGTTCTTCAGTGACAAGAGCACGGCCTACCCGGCCACGTACTGGCCTATATTTCCAACCGGTCCCGACCAGGCCAAGGGCGACATAGTAAGCTCGGACGACTTCAGGGGCGTTCGCGTCAAGCGCACGTTCTTAGGCAACCGCTACCTGCTGGGCGGGACCTATGCGAGGAAGGAATACGGAAGCGGCAGGGACGATTTTGATGAGACATTCGCCCTGGACTTCGAAGTGAATTTCGGCGACATCATCCGCTCCCTGAAGCCTTATGGGACTATCACCCTCGTGGGCGAGGGGGGCAAGAACATATCGGTCTATACCGGGGATGATGATCCCCTTGGTTGGAGGCTCGAGCTCCGGGGTGTGGGCTACCGGGGCCTTTCGTTTATCGGCAATGTCTACGATTTCGACAATGGCTTCTACACGCTGGGCCTGGCCAGGGGAGACATCTGGGAGAACAATGGCCACGGCGGCCACTACCTGCAGCTTGATTACAGGGTTCCGATGAAGGAGATCAACCTCAAGGGTTGGCGCTTCAGGGACAAGGCTCACGACGACACCATAGACCCGCGCCCGCGCGAGGAAAACGGCATCCAGGCGTGGATCAGGTTCGTACGTAACTTCACCGGCCTGGTGGAGTATAAGAGACACATCAACAAGGATGGGACCTGGCCCAATCTGTTCCTGGCTATTCAGGGCGAGAACCGCCTGGTGCGCATCCGGGCCACGTACCGGATCAAGGACATGAGTACCAGGTATGAAATCAGTGCTTACGGCTTCGAGGCCAATGCCAACCTCACCGAACGCTGGAAGCTCTATGCGCGTATTCTCACCGTTGATGAGAAGACCGAGGCGAGGGAGACCGTGTTCGCCCAGATCCAGTACACCGGGTGGTCGAACGCGGAGTTCTTCGTGGAGTTCGGTGACGCGGGCTCCAGCTGGGACCTTGTTAACACCGATCACTTTGTCAATAACGATAGCAATCAAATAACGACACGCGTGTTCAAGACTTTCTTGAGACTCTACTACTAACGGAGGAGATTGAAATGAAGACCGCCCTTGTTTCAGTGGCGATGGTCCTCCTCGCATTCTCATGCACCTATGGAGGGATGGCGAAGGCGCCGGATGGAATCGAGTTTTCATACACCGACCCCGCGGCGGCTTCGCTCTCGGTGGCCGGCAGCTTCAACAACTGGGACAGTAATGCCAACCCCATGACCAAGGGCGATGACGGTGTCTGGACGGTGGTGATACCGCTGGAGCCGGGCACTTATGAGTACAAGTTCGTCGTGAACGGGAGCGACTGGATTGCCGATCCGGACAATCCCACGCTGGTGGGTGACTACGGCAACTCCGAGATCACCGTCGGCGATGATGGTGAACCGACGACTACGGGACTGGCCGCGGTCATATCCAATACGCCGGTACATTCCCGGGTCCTGATAACTGGCTGGCTGAGAGCCACCTATGCCACCCGGAAGAGCGTGCTGGGAGACACCCGGTACAGGGGCGTGCGCCCCATGCATGAGTCCTACATAAGCTTCAATCCAACCATAGGGTCCGACGTGAGGGGCTCGGCCACGGTGAGACTGGACACCGGAACGGGGGACATCAGGGAGATAACCGCCGACCTTTATTCCGCGTGGCTTAAGTACAGGGGACCCGGCTTCGGGGTCACCGGCTATCACAATGAGGAGATCCTGGAATTCGATGACCCCCTGAAGGTCGTGGGATACATAAACCTTCCTGGCTCGATAAAGCGGGATGACATCGAGTATGGCCGTGGCACCCAGGGCTTCTTCGGCGACTTCGAGTTCGGCAAGTTCGAGGCAATCGCCTTCATCGCGGACACCCATGATGGGAGCATCTACAATAGCCCACACAGGTTCCACTACGACTCGTTGGCCACGGCATGCGATACGGTCCTGAGGTATGACAATATCGGCACCGACAATATCGGCGTCAGGGCCAAGTATGAAGTGGTCGGGGCCAGGTGGGGCGTCAGTTTCCTCACCGAGCGGAACGGCTGGTGGATCGGGTTTGATGAGCAGGAGGAATCGGAGGCGCTCAAGAAATACCGGACGCAGACTAAGGACACCCTGAGCAACTGGTTCGAGATGGCCACCGACACCAGGTTCATCGGCGCAGACGTGCTTTATGAGTCGGATTCCGGGTTATCGCTTTACGGCGAGTATGCCTGGACCTCATATGATGCCGCCTGGGACGCCGGGAACCAGGTACGCAAGCATGGCGACGTCTTCGTGGACGGCAAGATCGACGTTCCGGTGGGTGATACCCAGGGCAACCGTTACCGGCTGGGCTGCGACTATACCAGAGGCGTTCATACTCTAAAGCTCGCATACGAAGGCAGGAAACTCGACGGCATGGATCCGGGCGAGGTCTTTGTGACCTCTGACGGGCTTCCGTTCGAGGACCCGGATACGCCGCTGATGGATTACTATGGACCCTCGCTCGCCGCGTACACCACCTACGAGAACGTGTACACCAATGTGCAGAACATCGAGTTTTTCAATATCTACGAGCAGCACGGGCTGCCCGAGTTCAAGGGCGGTATCGGCGAGGTCTATTTCTCAACGACGGCCTGGGGCCTCGACCTCGGCGTGGAGCTGGACATAGGCAAGGCCGAGTACAATTACCGGGACGGCAATCTCGATGACGCTGACTTGAGTCCCATGAGGATCCTGCCCTGGATCGGCGGGGACCTCCTCGGCGAACGGCTGACCTACAATCTGCTCTATGAGGCCACTAGGGACAACCTCCACCAGAGGATGCCCTCGGCCTTTGACCGCGACGAATTCCACGTGAAGGGCGATTTTGATATCGGTCGCGACTGGAGCCTCTACTACAATGTGAGGTGGGCGGGTTATGACTGGACCGAGGGTGACTCGAACAAGAGCAAGAGTTTCGTGAATCCCCATTTCGCGTTTGTCTGGAGCCCCATCGACCTGGTGGAGCTCCGCTTCGGCTATGGCGTCAACCCTATCTATTACCGAGATACGCCGGTTGAAGGCCGGGAGATAGGGCGTGAGCGCTGGGTAACAAGCAGGACGTGGCTCGATCCGGCGATCACGCTCGTCGGCGCCGAGGAGGAGATGGATAATATCCGCATATTGACTCTGATGGGTGTGATAGCCTTCTAGTGGGGGTGTTGGTGATGAGAAGGTGTCTTATTCCGGCCGCGCTTCTTACGGCAATGGTGCTTGGCTGTTCCACGATTTCTACGATCTCCGACAGCGTCAAGAGCAGGCTGCCTCCGCCGGAGGAGGTCGAGGGCGGCATTCTGTTCCGGTACGACTCCCCCGCTGCCAGAATGGTCACCCTGGCCGGTAGCTTCAACAACTGGGGGGGTACCCAGGGTGGCGGCCGTTATGATCCCACCATAGATCCCATGTTCGATGAGGACGGTGACGGGGTCTGGACCATCGTGATGCCCCTGCCCCCGGGAAGGTACCAGTACAAGTTCGTTATCGATAATGCATTGCGCTGGGAGATGGATCCCAGCAATGCCAATACAGGATTCGAAGCCAATATCGAGAATTCGCTCATAATCGTTCCCGAGAACATCGCATATGTCCCGACCGTGGTGACAGGGACCGTGCTTCCCGGGCAGCTCCAGCGCAAGCAGGCAGGTGAGGAGGTGGCAAAGGAGGTCGAGGTCACCGTTGAGCTGGACGCCCCCTTCGCAACCGAGGTTTTTATCGCCGGCCAGTTCAATGACTGGGCTGCGGATTCCGATCCCCTCACCAAGGGGGAGGACGGTATCTGGCGGGCGACGCTTAAGCTGGCGACAGGCCAGTATGAATATAAGTTCGTGGTGGACGGGACCTGGATGGAGGATCCCGACAATCCCGATTCCGTGGCGGATCCCTTCGGCGGCAATAACTCATTGCTCACTGTAGAGTAGGTAAGCCTATGAGGAGGTCCCGCCTCGCGGAGAACCTGACGGCGCTAGCCTTTCTCTCTCCCTTCATACTCATCTTCGCGATCTTCCTGGCGTATCCTCTTTTCTATTCTTTTTTCTTAAGCCTCAACAAGGTCACGGTGCTGGTAAACGTGTTCGATAACCTCACCTTCGTGGGCCTCCAGAACTTTGTGGCGCTCTTTCAGGACGGGGTCTTCGGCTGGTCGCTCCTGATGACGCTCTACTACGCGGCCCTGATAGTGCCCTTAGGGATAGGCGCATCGCTCCTGCTGGCCGTGCTTCTACACAACAAACTCAAGCTCCACAGCCTCTTCCGGACCGCTTTCTTCCTGCCCTATGTGCTCGATCTCTTCGTGGTGGGAATAGTCTGGACCTATATATACAGCCCTCACTTCGGGATATTGACCCGGGTGTTCGAGGTCTTCGGAATCGATTACTTCTCGGAGACCGGTTTCCTGGGGCGTGGGGAGACGGCGATGCCGGCCGTGGTCATAGTCAATGTCCTTAAAGGGGCGGGGTTCGGGATGATTCTCTACCTGGCGGCGCTCCAGAACATCCCGCAATCGGTTTATGAGGCCGCGGATGTGGATGGGGCCAACTGGTGGCAGAAGCTCACCAAGATCACAATGCCGCTCCTCCGGCCGGTCACCCTCTTCATGGTGATAGTGGGCGTGGTGGCGGCCCTCAATTCCTTTGTTGAAGTCTATGCGATGACCGCCGGGGGGCCCAGCGTACAGGTGGGGGAGAAGACCTACCAGGCGACCTGGGTCTCCGGTTACTACCTGTTCGACACCTTCTATGTGAAACTCAGGCTGGGTTATGCGGCGGCGATGTCTTATGTGCTGCTGGCCATAGCGGTGGCCGTGTCCCTGGTTAACCTGAGACTCTTGAGATCCAAGACGGACTATTGAGGCAAAGAATGAGCGGAGACAGCAGGACGGTGGCGATCATCAAGACAGTGACGGTTTACACCCTCATCACCGTCGCCGCGATAGTGGTCCTCTTTCCGTTCGCCTGGATGATCATCACGGCTTTCAAGGTGCCGGGCACCGAGTTCGACCCCGAGCTCCTGCCCCGCCGCCCGACGATTGAGAACTTCAAGCGGGTCTTCACCGAGTTCGGGTTCTTGCGCTACTTCTGGAATAGCAGCGTGGTCGCGGTGAGCGCCGCCCTCTTCGCCACCCTGTTTGCATCCCTCGCCGCTTATGCCTTCTCCTTTAAGAACTTCATCTTCAAGGAGAAGGTATTCGCGATCATAATCGCCTCCATGATGGTGCCGGGGCTCATGTACGTGGTTCCCCAGTTCGCGATCATCAAGCATCTTGGCTGGATGAACACCTACAGGGCGATGGTGATACCCCACCTGGCCAATGTCTTCGGGCTGTTCCTGCTGAGGCAATACATGGCCACCATACCCAGGAGCCTCGTGGACGCGGCCAAGATTGACGGGGCCAGCGACTGGCAGGTCTACGGCAGAATCGTGATTCCCCTGTCGCTTCCCATAGTGGCAACCCTCTTCCTCCTGACGTTTCAGTTCCACTGGAGCAATTTCCTGTGGCAGTTGATCGTCACCAATAAGGAGAGCCTCTATACCGTGCCGGTCGGCCTGGCCATGTTCAAGCAGCAGCATGAGCAGCTCTATACCCTGAAGATGGCGGCCAGCGCGGTCTCGA
>JAUVJV010000056.1 GCA_030592245.1 Candidatus Eiseniibacteriota bacterium | reverse complement strand
GGAAACAATGACTACATCCTCGATGCCATCAAGCATGCCGTTTCCCAGGGCGTCGGTTGTTGAAATCAGGGCATTATCCAGATCGGCCTTATCAATGATCACCTGCTGCCGCTCGCGCAGGGTCACCAGGGGGCGGATCTGTAGCACGTAGAATTCCGGAGTCCCGTCCGGCGCAAGGGTCCCGGCATACTCAATCTCAATAGGCCGGCCCATACCCTTTTCACCTATCGCCAGGAGCTCTCTCACCACGTCGGCAAAGGGCAGCATGCCGAGTTTGCGAATACCCGCAAAGGTCACGATCTTGGGACCGCGTGAGGTCGCACCGTCCCTGAGCCTATTGTCATTTATGTCATAGGTGCTTGCGACATAATCCAGGGTACCATCCCCCTCGGCATCCTGGATCTGCAGGACTTCGAGCATGGTCTCCTCGCCCTCCTTGAGGTCGAAGCGCGTCTTCTTAAGGTCGAGCGCGTAGAAGTAGCTCTGGGTGCTGTCGGCAATTTCCTCGGGAGTAGTGAGTCCCGGCAGGATCGCTGGGTAGGCAGGGGAGAAGCTCAAGACCTTGCCACCCTCGACCACTATTCTGCCGAGCCCCAGGGCGACGCAGACGATGCCGTCTTCCCGCTTCAGCGGAGAGACGGGATAGAAGTTGGCGGACTGGCCCACGCCGGAGAAGATCGGATAGAAGCGCGTACCATATTGCCGGCCGACCAGTTTCTGGACGAGTACTGCCATCTTTTCCTCGGCCCCCGGCAGCACGGACTGGGTGTAGGCCTTGGCCTTCTCCGAGAATGTGGAAGCGTACACGAGCTTGACTGCCTGGCATAGCTGGTCCAGTCTCAAGGACTCATCGTCGCAATTATTGGGCAGCATATAGGTGGCATAAACGCCGGCGAAGGGTTGGCTCTGGGAGTCCTCAAGAAGACTTGACGAGCGAACGGCCAGGGGCTGGCGTACATTGCGGAGGAAGAGCCGGAGCGACTCCCTGATTTCCTCCGGGAGCTTTGCCTCCGAGAACCTGGTGCTCAGTTCGGCGTCGGATACATTCCCGGCGATCAAGTCGTAGAGCCCGTTTTCGGCCATGAACATATCGAAGATATCTGTGCCGATCACGAGGGTACTGGGGAGGTGTACTCTGCAGTCCTGGAAGCTCCTGCCCACATTACTGTGATGCAGGAGCTGGCCCAGAAATGCCAATCCCCTGCCTTTGCCTCCGAGCGAGCCACCCCCGAGCCTGTTAAAGGTCTCCTCGAACTCAAAGGTCTCCCGGGAGAACTCGGTGACTATGCCCAGGCGCTTCTCCCGCTGGGATTTCCTGATCGCGGCGACAAGGTATTCCTTCATCTCGGTGTCATCCTTGAAGTCCGACACCCTCTTGGGCTTGAGCTCCAGGGCAAGGGTGGTCTCTCCCCGGGCCAGCAGCCACCTGGAGAAATCATTCTTGTGACCGTGGTACCTTATGGACTCGAGCGGCACCCTCTGTATGACATCCACGAATTCGGTGATCTCAGAGACCCTGGCAACCTCGCTTCCGTCCGGCCTCAAGAAGACAAAGTCCCCGAAGCCGAGATGCTGCTTGAGGAAGGAGCGAATCCCCTGGGTCACGGTCTCCGAGCTCTTCTGACGGAAAGAAACCCCGAGCTGATCGGCTCTCTGCCTGTGGTGGCTCTGGCGGGATTGGATCAGGACGGGTATGTCCTCATCGACCACTTCATCGATGAATTGGAATCCTGCCTCTTCCTCGATTCTGCCTCCCCTGGGGTAGGTAACATCCGTGATTATGCCGAGGAGGTTTTTCTTGTACTTTTCATAGAGCTCCCTGGCTTCATCGAAGGTCTCCGCCAGCAGTATCTTGGGCCTCGACTTTTTCCTGAACCACTTCTCCTGCTCATTCAGGCCTTCGGCGATCAAGGCCTCGGTCTGCCGCATGATCTCGGTATAGAGCACCGGAAGGAAAGCCGAGTAGTCCATGGGCGAGTCCTCGATTACCAGTAAGGCCTTGACCGTGCCAATCCTGGTGTCAGCCGTGGCATTCACCTTGTCCTCCACGTACTTGATGATGGCAATGAAAAGGGAGGCGTCGCCGGTCCAATAGAAGACCTTATCTATGCCCTTGCGGTCCTTGATGCTCTGGAATACCGGGAATTCCTCCGGTCCTGCGGCAAGAAGCATAACCGGGATGTCCGGCTGGATGGCACAGGCCTGCGCACACAGTTCGCAAGGATCCACGTCGACGACCTGGCTCATGGTGATGACAAGGTCGTATCTTCTCTGTCGGAGTTCTTCGAGGGCCTCTTCACCGGTAGAGACGCGCACGATCTGGGGGGGTGAGGACAGGGCAAGGTCCCGGTATTCACTGGAGATCTGCTCCATCAAGAGACCTTCCTCCTCCAGCGTGAAGGCATCATAGAGACTTGAGATCAGGAGTATCTTGGTGACCTTGAACTTCATGAGGTAGAAGTAGTCACGGGAGGTCGGTCTATAGTCGACTTCGGGGGTGGGTCGGTCGGACTTGTTTTCGAGAGATCTCTCAGTCATGGGAGGATGTTACAGCCCCCGTGAGGTTGGGTCAAGGCTGGAGCTTCTCCCATTCCTCGATCAGGACTTCGAGCTCGCTCTCGGCCCGGAGATATTCCTCGCCGATTCGGTGTACCTCCGTGCGGTCGGAGGGAGGGTTCCTGAGCTGCCGGCCGAGGGTCTCGATCTTCTTCTCCAGCGCGGCGATGCCGGCGTCGACTTCCGCAAGCCTGGCCTTGCGCCGGCGCTCGTGGGCGATCTCGCGGTTCTTGGCGGCGCGGGCCTCGCGGAAAGCCTTGCCCTTCTCCTCGCGGGACTCGGTCGAGTCGGCTGCGCGTAGCGCTTCCCGGTGGGTGCGGTATTCGCTGTAGGTTCCCCTGTAGACCCTCAAGGTGGACTCGGCCTTATCGATCTCCCAGATCTGGGTGGCCAGGGCATCAATGAGATAGCGGTCATGGGAGACCAGAATCACGGTTCCCTCGAAATCGGCCAGGACGTTTTGCAGGACCTCCTGGGAGGGTATGTCGAGATGGTTGGTGGGCTCATCCAGGAGGAGCACATTGGCATCACCCAGGGCAAGTTTGGCCAGGGCGAGGCGGCCGCGTTCGCCGCCGGATAAGACGGACACCTTCTTAAAGACATCTTCGCCGGGGAAGAGGTAGCGTGCGAGATAGCCTCTGATGTCGGGAAGCAGCATATGGGGCGCCACGGCCTCGATCTCCTGGATCAAGGTGTTGCCGGAAGCAAGGCCCTCATGTGCCTGGGCGAAGTAGCCTATGTCGAGGCTGGCCCCGAGCTCCACCTTGCCTTCAAGCGCCGCATGCTGGGCCAGGATGGTTTTTAAGAACGTGGTCTTACCGGATCCGTTGGGGCCTATCCGGGCCGCGCACTCCAGCCGGACAAGCTCGATATCGGGTACCTCGAAGAGCCTGTTGTCCGGATAGCCGACCGTCAGGTCGTGGGTACGAAGCACGATATTGCCGCCCCGCTGGGCAGCCCTCAGCTTGAACTTGAGCTGCTTGGGCCGGCCGATGGGATTCCGGAGAGCCTTGATGCGCCGGTGAGCTTCATCCGGGCTCATCACGCTTGTGGTGATCGCCACTTCCTGGCTTATCTTGAGCCAGGACTTGCCTCGCATTGCCTCGAGACCGATCTGCTCGATGGCCTGGAGCTGGCGGCTGAGCCTCTTTAAGCGGCCCCTGGCCTGGGCCACATTTGCTGCATCGATATTGCGCCTGATGTAGTCCATCTCCTGCTCGAGGCGGCCCTTCTCGGCTTCAAACTCCTTGGAACGAAGTTCCCAGCGTTCCTGGCGCTGCTTGAGATAGTGGCTGTAGTTGCCTCGATAGGTCTCGATGCCGCCCGGGCTCATCTCCCAGGTATTACTGCAGATCTTATCCAGAAGGTACCGGTCATGCGATACCACCAGGACCGCACCGTCCCAGTCCCTGATATTGGCCTCGAGCCACTCGACCGCATAGGTATCGAGATGATTGGTGGGCTCATCGAGAATGAGGAGGCAGGGGCGCTCGAGAAGGAGCCGCGCCAGCAGGGCCCTGGTGCGCTGCCCGCCGGAGAGGGAGGTAAGGTGCATCCGGTACTCTTCTTCGGAGAAGCCCAGCCCACGAAGAACCTGCCTGATGCGGGTCTCATAGGTGTAGCCGCCGGACTGCTCGAATCTGGCCTGGAGAGTCCCGTACTCTTCCAGGTGCTGCTCGGCCTTTCCAGGGTCGGCCATCTCGGACTCGAGCCGGGAGAGCTCGTCCTGGAGGCCGCGCAGATCCTCAAATGGAAGCAGGCATTCATCCCAGAGGGTGTTGGCGGACGCCGTGACGGACTCCTGGGGGAGGTAGCCCACGGTGAGATCACGTGAATGGTGAAGCGTCCCCGAGGAGGGAAGCTCCCTGCCGGCGATCACCTTGAGCAGGGTGGTTTTCCCCACACCATTAGGTCCGACGATTGCGATGCGGGCCCCGTGTGGAATGCTTAAGCCGAGCCCCGCGAAGACGTCAAGATCCCCGAAGGACTTGCCCAGGTTCTTAGTGTTTACTATCGACATGACAGGTCAGTCTAACATGAGGGAGATGCTAACGCATCAGGACAATCTTGCGTGAGCGGTTCTCATTTCCGAGGGTGAGCCCGGCGAAGTAGATGCCGGATGCCACCGGTCTATCATCCCTGTCTCTTCCGGCCCACACCGCATCGTGCCGGCCGGCATCCATGTGACGATCGATGAGGACGTCCACCTGGCGGCCATGGACATCGTAAATCGCAAGCCGGACCGAGCCGGAGCGGGGCAAGGTATACCTGAAGGTGGTCCCCAGGCTGAAGGGATTGGGCTCATTGGGCCCGAGCCACAGTCCTTCGGGAGGCCTGGGCCTGGTGCAGGATGAATCCAGGGTGACCGAGACTGTCTGCACATTGGATGCCAGGATGTCGACGCCCACGTGGTAGACAGCTCCGGAGCCTGAGTCCTCGATCTCAAGCAGGGTTCCACCGGTCACCTCGACAGAGTCACAGGCCGCGGGCATCCTGAAACGCAGCAGTCCGTTCTCGAACCGCTGGCTATTCCCGTTGGCTATCGTCGCGGTAACGGACGCATGGGTTCCATCATTGGCCGGAGCGTATCCGACATGTAGGGTGGTGCCGTCATGGCCGGCGGCAATGGTCTCCATCGGGTAGATCTCGCCGTCCGAGACTCTGACTAACCTGTAGGACCTCTCGCGGTCGCAGATATTGTTGGTGGATATATTATACGGCGGACTGGAGATGCTGCCTGAGTTCCTGTGAATGTGGCCCCAGATCGCCATCTCAACTCCCAGCCCGGCGACATTGATCTGGCGCGAGAAGTCGTAGTGGTAAAAGAGGACCTGGGCCTCGCTTTCGGACGCGCCGGCCAGGTCCTGGACAAGCCAGTCCAGCTGGCCCTGGGTGAAGCTCTCTCCACCGTAGATCTCGAAGCGCCAGCTGTCATAGTTGTCATAAGCCTCGAGGGCCACGAAGTGAACCGGGCCATAATCGAAGCTGTAGTTCTGGGTGTACCACGGCGCCCCGGGCGGGGGATCATTAAGCCGGCTCCAGCCGAAGAAGCGCCACCATTCGCGGCGCGCCGTCCCGGCCGGTGGGAGGGTGGACGACCAGCCGCCGATATCATGATTGCCTGCTATGAGAAACACCGGCATCTCGAATTCGGCCAGCATGCGCTGGGCCCTGGTATAGACCCGCATATCCAGGTAATCCTCAAGCTCACCCTCATTGACAAGGTCCCCGGTATGGAGCACAAACTCAGGGTTAATCAGGTTTATGTCGTTTATCACCTCACGGAAATCCACTATCTCTGAGGTGTCCGGGCTGATCCAGCCGCCGGATGAGAACTCGTGGGTCGGAAGGTGGGTGTCGGTTATGTGAACGAAGTAGTAGTCATCCTTGTAGGCCGGGATCACCTTAACTGCATGCCTGGCGGTATCCACAATGCCCTGGGTGGCAACGACAACCAGATCATACAGGCCGGCCTCGATGTCACCTGGTACCAGGGCCTCGATCTCCCACCACAGGGTGGACGGATCATAGGTCGGACTCGCAACGACCGGCAGCCAGACCTTTCGGTGGCCGCGCAGGAGTTCTGCGGTCCAGTCCCTGATCGAAGGATCGGTGGAACACTCTATTGTGAGCGTATCGCCGGGCAGCACGAAGGACGGGATATTGAGCAGCGGGCGCTGGATAATCGTAAGAGTATCACCCGTCGGAGGTATGGAAGGGTCCCGCTCGAGGATGAAGTGGCGGTCGAGTTCTTCTCCGGGAGCGATCTCGAACCCGTGCTCACCCGGCAGAAGACCCTTGGCAGATGCCACAAGCCGCCAGGTCCCGGTCGGAAGGGTGGAGGCTGCCAGCCCGTCTCCTGCGGTCACCATGTCCAGGTACGGGAAGCCATGCTCATCGATGGCCTCGATACCTGCGCCGGAGACCGGCACTCCCGCAGAACGGGCGGCCACGAAACAGTGAACCGTCCCGACAGGCGTGGCGTTGATCTCATGGATCAGGGTCGCCACCGCGGCGATATCGCGATCTCCCACGACTAGGTACCGGGAGTAGGATGAAGAATCGCCGGGCTCAAGGTAGGCTGTCCGCACATTCATGTGTGACCAGAGATCCCCCTGGGTTCCCCAGATAGTAGAAGTATCGGGACTGGTGTAACCGTAGGAGACCTTGCCGGAAGTTGCGGCGACCCAGGGTGAGCTGGTGGGGCCCAAGGTCTTGTAGCCATAGCCGGGGACGAACTTTTCACAGTCCCCGAAGGCGAAGGCATCACCCATCTCGAATGATGGGCGAAGGGTCTGTCCCATGTTGAATACTCTTGTGGAAATCTCGATATAGTCGGTGTCCGGCTCCAGGATGTAGTCGGTCACGACGGTAAGCATGGAGTCTTCAGAGTCGACGCCTGTCGCACGAACCACTGCGGTGCCGCCCGAGCCATCGTCAAGGATCGTAAGCGAGGTGTATACCGCCTGCCGGGGCCAGTCATCCTTAAAATGGGTATAGATCTGGGCCAGGGCGTCCACGCGGACAGTGGACGAGGCGGCGTCGATTATGTTGCCTCCGCTCTCGGCGTTTACTATCACGTGGTCGAGAGCTCCTATGATGACGGCGACCCGGTCGTTTTCCATCATGATGTCGCCTATACGCCCATTGGCATAGGTTCCGGTGAGCAGGTTCTCGGTCGAGTCGATCCAGCCGGCGGAGCTGGCGCCCGGGGTTGAATCAGGGCCTGAAAGGGCAGCGTGGCCGACAGCCAGCAGCAGGAGGGCCCCGGCAGCAGCCGTGAATGCGATTGTTCTCATTGGTCTATGCCTCATCGTTTTTCCGTAAGGGTAATATAATAGGTATCATGAGGTTCGCCAAGCTGTGCGTGCCGCACGGAAAGTGACGCGGTCAGTAGCGCATCCTGAGGGCGGAAGGCAATACCTGGAACTTGAACCTGGTTCCCTCACGGTCAAGATTGCCGTCAACCTGGAGAGGTACCTCCGCTGCGGTCTCGATTGAGACACGCTTGCAGGTCAGGTACTGGCCGAAGGCATTGCCGCTCGTGGATGAGGCGACTATGTTCGAGAGTGTTGTGCTCGGATCCGCGCTCACCATCATCACATGGAGCAGCCCATCATCTATGCGGGCTTTAGGTACTACTTTAAGTCCATAGCCGTAATATGGTGTTTTTGTGACAATTAACGAAATAGCACGTTTGACTGAAACGATCCTTTGATCCACCTTGACGATGGCATCATCACCCTCATATCCACCCAGGATCAGCTTGGCGGTTGCCCTGAAATAGGAATCGAAGCCCTTCACGCCCTTTTCCAGGAATTTCTTTCGCTCGCTGAGGGCGCGGCCCTCAAAACCCACGCTGGCCAGGATGCCTTTTGTCTTTCCATCGACCATGATCAGGTCCACCTGGTGTTCCCAGCCCTGCTTGATCCGGTCTGCCGCCCGTCGCCGTGAGAAGGGGAGTTTGAGGGTATTACGCCAGGCATTGCCCGTGCCAAGAGGTATATAAGCGAGGACAGTGGTCCGGTGCAGCGCATTGATTATGTCTGAGAATGTACCGTCGCCACCGGCGACAACAAGAATATCCACCTTCTCGGCGAGCGCTTCGGCACACTCTCTGAGCTCGGCGGCCGACTCGGTCTCCCATCCGTCGATGAGGGTCTCAGAACCCAGGATGCCCGCGCATTCGGCGATCACCTGTTTCCGGCGCTTGAGGCTCGACATGCCGGCCGCGGGGTTTACGATGATACCGTAGCGAAGTGCTTCTTCTGATTTGGCCATTTGCTTTTCTTATCTGCGCCTTATGACGGCGATCGGTCTGTCGATCTTCTCGGCTTTCTCGATGGGCTGATTGAGGTCCCAGTTGTTCCACCACCCGACGAACTCGAACTTCCCGGACTTCTCTACGAGCAGCAGGAACTCCTGGGGCAGTATTACTCTTACGATGTCGATGCTCTCGAAGGAGCGGGTCTTGCCCCGGTCGGTGACGTCCGCGGCGAGCCTGTGCCTGGCGAGCTGCGATGCCCGGTCTATGATCTCCAGAATGAACCGGACGTCGATCTTGACGCCATCCTTTTCTATCGTCCAGGTCTGGTCGGTCCGCAGGGGAGAGGCCCATTCGAAGTTGATGCACCAGTCCAGCAGGTAGAGGCCGCCCGGCGCGAGGGCGCGCGCGACGGCATCCAGGTGCGAGAGAATATCCGGCGTGGACTGGACATAGAGCGATCCACACATGGTAAATGCAAAATCCACGCTGTCATCGAGCGAGAAGTCTCGCATGTCGGCTTCAAGGAAGCGGGCTTCGATTCCCTCTCTGGTTGCCTTCTCTCCGGCATAGGCAATCATGGCGGGATTAGTGTCAAGACCGGTGTAGTGATAACCGCGGCGAGTGAGTTCGACCAGGTGGGGACTCACGCCGGATGCCATCTCGAGCATTCGCTTGACCCGGGCCAGTGAGAACCGGCGAATCAGCTCCTC
>JAUVJV010000198.1 GCA_030592245.1 Candidatus Eiseniibacteriota bacterium | reverse complement strand
GGCAATACTCGCCCCTGGTCCTGGCCCAGACTGCCAAGGCCATGGACATTGACGCGAAGGTGTACTACCTGGGCAAGGCGCTGAGGATCCTGCGTCCGGGCGAAGCCGACAAGATAAAGTTCGGAGACTTTCCCAGTCTTGGGGAGATGCTCCAGCAGACGCTCGATATGGGAATCGAGATTTACGTCTGCGGGGCTTCCAAGCAGATGCTGGGATGGGACAAGGTCGACCTGATCCCGGGCGCCAAGATAGTCGGAGCGGGAACCTTGAATGATCTTGCCCTGGACGCCGGCGCGACCATGTGGTTCTAGCGTATATGGCCTCAGGAGGTATGACCGCCATGGCTGCATATCTTGATTACCAGTCCTCGAAGCCTGTTGACCCGCGTGTGATCGATGCGATGGTGCCTTATCTTACGACATCATTCGGCAACCCGTCATCGCTTCACACTACCGGCGAGGAGGCTCGCGAGGCCCTTGAGGAGTCCCGGGAGACAATCGCGGGCTTCATCAACGCCGATGCGAAGGACATCATCTTCACCTCGGGTGCGACCGAGGCCAACAACCTGGCCTTGATCGGGTTTGCCCTGAGAAACAAGGATAAGGGCAACCACATTGTAACGACTGAGACCGAGCACATATCGATCCACAATATCGCCAAGTACCTCGCCAAGGCCGGGTTCACCGTGACCAAGATCCCGGTGGATGAATTCGGCAAGGTGAGCGTGGACGATCTCGCAGGCAGCATCACCGATGAGACCATCCTGGTCTCCGTGGGATATGCGAGCAATGAGATCGGCACGGTCCAGGCCATCGCTGAGATCGGGGAGACTTGCCGGGAGAAGGAGATCGCCTTTCACTCGGATGCCGTGGCCGCCGGAGGTCTGTTGCCTATGGATGTTGAGCGTGACAACTTAAGTCTCGTCTCGCTTTCATCCAACGACATCTACGGCCCGAAGGGGCTTGGAGTCCTTTACAGGAAGAAGGGTGTTAAGCTGATCCCGCAGGTGATCGGTGGAGGGCAGGAGTTCGGGCTTCGTTCAGGGACCGAGAACATCGCCGGAATCGTGGGGATGGCGGAGGCCGTGAGGATCATGCGGCAGGAGATGGCCGGAGAGGTCGAGAGATTCAAGAGCATCCGTGATCAGCTGATCGAGAATATCCTGGGCAAGATCCCCAGGTCGTATCTCAACGGTCACCCGACGGAGAGGCTTCCCAATAACGCTCACTTCCGGTTCGACGGCGTCGAGGGGGAGTCGCTGCTCTTGACGCTCAATGCCAGGGGCGTGATGGGCTCCACCGGATCTGCGTGCTCCTCGAAGACGCTCGAGCCCTCTCACACGCTCTTGTCCCTGGGGCTAACACACGAGCAGGCACATGGTTCTCTTGAACTGACCTGCGGCAGGTTCAACAAGCAGGGGGACGTGGACACCGTCCTTGAGGTGCTGCCCGGTATCCTGGAGCGCTTAAGGAAGCTATCACCACTTTATGATGGCGACTGACCTGCGGTGCTGGTTCGGACTCGGTGGACTAATCTGCACTTAGCACTTCCAGGTCAGGATCAAGAATCAGGGGATGATGGAGTCAGATGTTCACAGCATCGACGGTGATCTTGGTATTCCCGTACTTTTCCCTGCCGATCGTCGTGGCCTCTCCGTGACCTGGGTACACCGGGGCGCTCTCGGGCAGCTCGCTGTACAGGCGCCGCACCGAGCGTATCTGGTCATCGCGGGAGCTGTTCTGGACATCCACGCGCCCCACGGAGTCACGGAACAAGACATCGCCCGAGAACAGCAGGCCACCCACGTAGTAGCACACCCCGCCGGGGGAATGGCCCGGTGAGTGCAAAACCTTTATCTCATGCTTCCCGAATTCGAGTTCCTGTCCATCGGTCACGAAGATGTCCGGGACACCGAATGTGGACGCGTCAAACTTAAACAGCTTGCTGGCCTCGGGATCATTCTTAATCCATTCGATGAGCTCCGGATCCAGGTTCGCGAGGGCCCAATCACGCTGAGTGGCCATGCCATCGAAGTCCAACCGGTGCATGCAGACGGCGGCGCCCGGAAAGGTGTCTCGGAGAGGCGGCAGTCCCATCACGTGGTCGAAGTGCCCGTGAGTGAAGAGGAAGTAGCGAAGATCCAGGTCCTTGGAGCGAATCGTCGCCAGCAGCGGCTCGATGGGACCGGCGACATCAACCAGGGCGGCCTGTCTGGTCCCCGGACCGTAGACAAGGTAGCAGTTGGTTTCAGGTCCGGTTACCACCTGCTCCACGATGAGCTCCCGGCGCGCACATGCCACCATACCCAGTGCACACAGGAGTGCGATCAGTGTAATCGTCAGCATACAGGAACCTCCGTCCTTCATGATTAGCGCAAGTCCGATGGGTTATCAACCGGACAGGATGCATGGTCTGGCTTGCCGCTCCTGACTCAACCCGGTAGACTTGGCCAGGGGGAACTGATGAAGAAATTCACTGAACTCACCAACAGAGGGAAGATCCGGAGATACCGGAAGGTGGCTGAGCGGGCGCTTGAGGCTTACCGTGTTTCGGGTGGATACGGATTCCGGGCGATATGCTCTCAAGTTTCACGACCCGTCGGAGCACAAGCTGTTGCAGATGATGGGTGAGCTGCAATTCCTGAGCTATGTCGCCGGGGTCTCCGGATTGGATGTCGAGACGCCGCTTCCGAACAGGAAGGAAAAGCTGGTGACGGAGGTGAAGAGTCCCTTGCTTCCGGAGCCTGCATACGTGGGCGTATGCCGTTGGCTTCCGGGCAGGGCGCTGGCCAACTTCATCTCGGTGGCGGCCTACCGCAATCTTGGGCTTTGCGCGGCGCTGCTTCACAAGGCCGCGCGCTCCTTCAGACCCGGCAAGATCTTCAGCATCCTTACCAATGACAGGGTTTTCTACTGGGATAAAGAGATCATCCTCTCGCTCAGTGACAGGAAGCTGCTGCCGAAACGCCGCCAGGACCTTTTCCTGAGAGGCGCACGTCTTGTGGACCGCGAGATCAAACGGACCTGGAAGGGGCGCAAACCCATGGTGATCCACAATGACCTGCACCCCTGCAATGTGAAGATCCATAGAGGCGGGCTCAGCATCTTTGATTTCGAAGACATCACCTGGGGCTTTCCCGAACAGGACATCGGGACGGCGATATACCATATCCGGTTCGAAAGAAAGTACCCCCGGTTGCTTGAGGGATTCCGGGATGGATATGAGCAGGTTCTCGCCTGGCCCTTCAGGTCCGGACGGCAGCTCGAGATCCTCCTCGCGGCGCGGCTGCTGATGTTCGCCAATTATGTCGTAAACTACAATATCAAACCGGCGGAGTATCTCCCGGTTTTCGAAAGAAAACTGAGGACCCTCCTGGATGCGATCTGAGGAAGAGCCGGACGGGCCGCTCCGATGCGGCTCAAGGCTGTGGCTCACGGTCATCCCGCGCTCCGGGGCCCCCCCGTGCCTGAGGTCCTGGATAGAGCTTGCCCTGCTCAGAGGGCTCCGAAAGCACGCCAGACATGCCCGTGATACGTATTGACACTTGAGGCCGTTTTACGGTAAACTCACAAGCCGGTTAGGTGTGCTCCTCTGTAGCATTTACCAACCCCGAGAGGTATCGAAATGGCATTAGACAAAGGGACCATTCAGGTCTATACGGGAAACGGGAAGGGCAAGACGACGGCGTCGCTGGGGCTTGCCTTAAGGGCATGCGGTCATGACTTCAAGGTCCTGATGATCCAGTTCATGAAGGGCTCCAAGAACTACGGAGAGGTCATCATCTCGACCAAGATCCCAGGGTTCACTCTCATCCAGTCGGGGCTGCCCACCTTCGTGGAAAAGGGGAATCCATCAGATGAGGATCTCCGGCTCGCCAGGGAAGGTATGGACCTCGCCTGGAAGGCCGTGCGTGAGAACGCCTACGACATGCTGATCCTCGATGAGATCAACTGCGCTGTGGACTACGGGCTTCTAAAAGTGGGCGAGGCGATGGACCTCATAAAGGAGAAGCCGCCCGAGATGGAGCTCATCTTAACCGGAAGGTATGCTCCCGAGGAGTTCCTCGAGGTGGCTGACCTCGTGACTGAAATGAAGGAGATCAAGCATCACTATGCATCCGGGGTGGAGATGAGAGAGGGGATAGAGTTCTAAGCGATGGCGATACCCAAGGAAGAGCTCCTCAAGCGATTCGCCGGCGGTCAGCGGGCCGCGCTATCCAAGATCATAACCCTGGTTGAGAATCATGCCACTTCCTTTCCTGACGTTCTTGACGAGCTCTATCCCAGGACGGGAAAGGCTTATCGCATCGGTATCACGGGGCCGCCGGGTGCGGGGAAAAGCACTCTGGTATCGAGCCTGGTCCAGACCATTCGCACGACAGAGAAGACGGTTGGGGTGATCGCTGTGGATCCCTCCAGTCCCTTTACCGGCGGGGCCCTGTTGGGTGACCGCATAAGGATGCAGGACATAGGCACCGATCCCGGCGTGTTCGTACGGAGCATGGCTACCAGGGGCTCTCTTGGAGGGCTGGCGGAGGCCGCGGGTGATGTTGCCGATGTCATGGACGCGTTCGGCAAGGACGTGGTCATAACCGAGACCGTGGGAGTGGGCCAGTGCGAGCTCGACATAGCCGAGGCCTGCTACACGACCGTGGTGGTGATTGTACCCGAAAGCGGGGACGCCGTCCAGGATATGAAGGCCGGCCTGATGGAGATCGCGGATATTCTTGTAATAAACAAGAGCGACCGTGATGGCGCCGAGCAGATCGCGCGCCAGACCCGGGCAATGTTTGAGCTGAGAGATGAAAGGAACGGCTGGGATCCGCCGGTCATCCTGACCGTCGCCTTCAAGGGCGACGGCATCCCCGAGCTCTACGGGCATATTGAAAAGCACAGGCAGTTCCTGGCCGAGTCCGGCCTCTTGGAGAAGCACAGGCAATCCAATGTCGAGGCCACCATCAAGGCCATAGTTGAAAGCGATCTTCACAGTAAGACCTGGAATGAGGCTACGCTCGACCGGCTTGAAGCTCTGGTCGGCGATGTGATGGTTGGCAAGGTCACGCCTCGGCAGGCATCCGGAGTGATTCTCAAGATGATCGAGGGACCCTAGGAGGGGGATGAATACTTCATGAGTAATGACGGCAAGGCAAAGAAAGCCTGGAAAGATGAGTTCCTGAAATCCTGCTCCGACTATGAATTCGCGAACGCGTCGGGCAGGAAGATAGAGGCGCTCTACGATCCCTCTGACGTGGCGTCACTGGACTATGAGCGGGACCTTGGCTATCCGGGCGAGTATCCCTTCACGC
>JAUVJV010000075.1 GCA_030592245.1 Candidatus Eiseniibacteriota bacterium | reverse complement strand
GCGGGGTACGACACCTGATTGGCCCCAGCGTTTCCGGTGGACCCGAGGAGCACCACGCCGGCATTGTAAGCATATGTGATGGCATTGGCAACCGTGGGTCCGGGGTTGTAGCCGGGAGTCCAGCCCAGGCTCATGTTGATAACCTGGGCGCCGTTATCCGCTGCCCAGTAAAGACCGTCGGCCAGGGACTGTGCCGTCCCTGAGCCTGAGTAGTCCAGAATCTTGACCGGCATGAGAGAACAATCGAAGGCCATCCCTGCAACACCGGCGCTGTTGTTGGTGACCTGGGCCACGGTGCCGGACACGTGGGTGCCGTGGGCCCCATTGTCATTGGGATGGTTGTCATTGTTGATGAAGTCATAGCCTGCGACGAATGACGTCCCATCAAGCTCAGGGGCAACCATGTACTGGGTGATGCCCGACTGCACGGTGTCGAGCTCATAGGAGGGGATGGTGTAATTCTCATATGCGATCCCGCTGTCGAGAATACCCACTATGACGCCTGACCCTGTTGAGACGTCCCAGGCCTGCGGCATGTTGATCTTGGGGAAATGCCACTGGTAGGAGTAGTACGGATCGTTCGGTGTCATGAAGGCATGGCAGATGGTATTGAGCTCGGCATACTCGACACCGGGATCGTTCTCGAGCTGCGACACCAGCGCGTGCTCATCCGTACCGGCAGGTAACTTCAGCCGCTTGACCCCGCCGCGGTGAATCGAAACCACTTCGGTGCCCAGACGATCATGAATCTCAGCCATCTGGTAGTCGGCAATCCCCATCTTGAACTTGACCAGCACCTCACCGCGCACGTATTCGACTTCGCCCGTGCGTGCCGTTCGCTCGGATAGCGGCAGGGAGCGGAAATCTTCTGCCTGGAGTGCGGTCGCAAGCAGGGTAAAGGTGAGAGAGAGAACAAGTCCTAACAAGAAGCGTTTCTTCATTTCATTACCTCCGTGGATTCCCATGGGTTGAGGAATGCGAAGAACCTTCATTATTGAAAACTGCGAAACAGGGCACAACTCATCGTTCCGGTATCACCTCCTCAAGAAAGATAGGATTCACCCTTGATAATCAGGAGAGACCCAGGATGACATCACCTCCCCGCCAGGCCTCGATGCACATCCATGCAGGTAGAGTCTGAATCTGGCATTTCACTCACACGGAGCAGATTGAACCACACCCGCCGGGATTTGGCAAGAACTAAGGTATCTTGACCTTGTTTTGCGGATTACCCGGGTATATTCAGCATGAACGATGCGACCACCTGGGTCGACATCCGCGACCGGAAGGCGCCCCTCCAGGCTCCAGGCCCCGCCGGGGCGCGACGCCGCCTCACCCGGACCTTTCCACCCCTCACCCGGACCCTTCCCCGTCTCACGCCTCCCAGCCCCCGAAAACAGTTGATATTGCGGGCTGGAAATGGTAAGATATTTGGTAACGTATGGGACGCTCGTTAACTGAAAGGAGGGCCTAATGCGCCTGGTCGTATTGCTGGCAGCCGTGATGCTGCTGACACTCACCCTCCCCGTGTTCAGCGCTCAGCGGACAGTGGTGTGGGAGTACTTCACCAACTCTGGCTGAGGGGGCTGTAATGCCATCCAGGATACCTTAGAGGTAATCCTTGATGAGTACACGGGGCAGGTTGTCCCGATTGCGTATCACACCTGGTGGCCGAATGGTGCAGATCCTTTCTACACCTGGGCTCACGAGGCCTGCAGTACCAGGGTTTATGACTATGCAGGTGTCGCGCCCTGGCTTACAAGTCTTTACACGCCGAGCATGAGGTATGACGGTAAGTACATTAAAGATCCATCTGATTTTGTTACCTATGATGCGTACTACTCGTGGGTGAGATCTACGTTTGACAGTCTGCTTGCGATCACGAGTCCGGTGCGGATCGATGTTCTCTTCAATCGGATCACACCTGACTCGGACTCGGTCTATGTGAGCTTCGATGTCGTCGTGGAAGACAGCATGAACTTCAACACCACGCTGCGTGTGGCGGTGACAGAGTGGAAGCACAGGTACTCATACCCCGTCGGGGCGCATGATGATGCCTTCAGGGAGTGGATAAAGGATGATCTCCCGGACAGCGTGGGATGGAGCTTCGGCCCCATGCTCCCGGGCCACACGATGCATTTCGATGTGGCATATGAGATCGTCGGTGAGTACAGGGCGGACAGGGTGGTCTCGAACATCTTCATCCAGCGGAACGGGACCAGGAAGATGCAGCAAGGCTGGAGTGGTGTGCCTGTCCCGTCCTCGTCGGGTGTGGACATTGTCGAGGTGCCCGAAGACGCCATTCTTGGGCGCAGCTCGCCCAACCCGTTTGTCGGGAACACCAATATCTCGTTTAATGTGAAGCGGCCCGGAAAGGTCAGCCTGGGTGTCTATACACTCACAGGCAGGCTGGTTACCGAGCTCGTGAACGGCCAGGCGGAAGTTGGACCACAGTCGGTCGCCTGGGACGGAAAAGACAGGTTCGGTCAGGATGTGGCCAGCGGGGTCTACTATTACATCTTGGAGACTGAGAATGCCTCGCAGGCAGGCAAGATGATCCGGCTTCGTTAGTCTTTTTGCTGGTATTGCGGGGGCACTGGTTGCCCCCGCTTCTATATCTTCTTGATTCTAACGAAGATACGGCAACCAGACTCGAGAGCGATGGCCGGTTTGGGCCTGTTTTGTTAGATAGCTTTTGGGAGCTCTGGCCAGAGGAGGGATGAAGTGGGAGGTATGACAGGGATGAGGCTGGTGATGACGATGACCTTGCTGGTTGGCGTGCTCTTGGCATTCATGCTGTCCCCGTGCGCCTGCCTTGCGGGGAAGGAGTCTAAGGCTCCGGATTTCACCCTGGCCAATCTGGAGGGGAAGGATATCACCCTCTCCGAACTCCTGGCCGGGGGACCTGTTATTGTGGATTTCTGGGCGACCTGGTGCAAGCCCTGCATCAAGGGTTTTCCGGGGCTCCAGGAGCTCTTCGAGAAGTACAAAGACAGAGGCCTGTCTGTCGTTGCGGTGTCTGTCGACAGCCCCAAGTCGAGATCCCGGGTTGGCCCCTTTATTCGCTCCAAGAAGTACAGTTTCGAGGTGCTGCTCGATACGCAGGGTCGGGTGGCAAAGAAGTACAATGCCGTCACTATCCCCAGAGCGGTGCTCATCAGTCCCGGAGGCGAGATCGCCTGCGCGACTGTGGGATACCGCCCATCCAATCATGAACAGATGGAGAAGTCACTGATACTGCTTCTGCCTGAGAAGGAAACCAAGGGCGGTGAAGTGATTGAATGATGGTCCTCCGTAGCCTCCTGTTGCTGGTGTTCCTTGGCGTCTTAGTAGCCTCTGCCGCTGCTGTGGAGATTGATGCCCGCGGCTCGGCAAGCGGAGACGGGCGCTATCATACGGAGGAACACGCCATCGTGATTGATGGTCGCATAGACTTCGACGTGGACATAGGCCCCTTGAGTTTCGGGGGCGCCTACAGGGCCTACGACTTCGCCGAGAGCAGCTACAATCCCCGGGGTATCGCTCCCGTTTTCGATATCTGGCACCGCTACGTGGAGGGAAGGTCGGGGGATTTTACCGCGAGAGGCGGTCACTATTTCTCCACTTTCGGCCGCGGCCTCATCTTGAGGAGCTTCGAGGACGCTGCCCTGGAGCACGATACTTCTCTCGATGGCTTCATCGCCGAGTATGAACCCGAGAAGGCGGGCTTCACTGGGCTGGCCGGGGAGGCGAGCGAGAGAGTGAATGAGATAAAGACCAACAGGCACCGGGTGCGTGGCGGCAGGGTCCGGGGCCGGCTGGGATCCCAGGTCTCCGTGGCCTTAAGCGGCCTTGACAGGAGCGTGACAAAGATAGACGAAGAGATTACCCTTCCCGATAGCCTCTCGGAGTTCGCTGATTATGTTGTCGGTTCGGAGGCCGAAGCCTGGCTGGGCCCGGTCTCTGTTGTGGGCGAGTTCGCTTACAGAGACGGAGACTACTACCCGGCACTCAAGCAGGGCAAGTTGGAGGGACACGGGTTCTATCTGGCGGGCACGTTCGATAATGACTGGTCTACGCTCCTGGCGGAGTATAAGAACTACTACCGGTTCGAGCACGCCCTGATCAACCCACCCACATGTGTGAAGGATCACATTTGGATCCTGATGAACAGGGTGACCCACCAGGTAGACCTGGGCGACGAACGGGGCTTCCTGGCGGAAGGGACGCTCATGTCCGGGATGGATCTTCAGGTCACGGGTGGGGCGTCGGAGGCGAGGACCCGGGACGGTGATCTATCCCACTGGGAGATCTTCGGGCAGTGGGACAATACGGTTCCGCTGTGGGGAATCTCGGCGGTCGCCGGATCATGGTCGCGGGAATATACTTCGGGGAAGTTCACCGAGTACATGACCGGCGTGATCGATTTCGTGTTCGAGGCAGGCCCTCTGGAGGTGCTCGAGATCGAATTCGAAGCCCAGTCGACCGAAGAGCCCTCGGAGGAGTCCTTCGAGGATTACTATGCATCCGTGGCTGTTTATCCTAAGCCCACGGTGACAGTATCGGCGTCGACCGAGGTAAGTACCGAGAAGAACCTGGACCGGGATTTCTGGCTTTTCGGGGAGGTGAGGGCGTCGGTCACCGATGACATCGAGGTTGCGCTGGGCGTGGGAAGCGAGAAGGGCGGCAAGAAGTGCAGCGGCGGGATCTGTTTCACCGAACCCGAGTTCGTGGGTGTCCGGCTGCGCTTCATAACATATTTCTGAGATGGGTGGAACAGAACACCCGAATGATGGGACTTCTCTGACGGATCTGCATCCTAAAGGGAGGAAATGTGAGGGGTGCGATGAAGACTGCAAGCATAGTCATTGTATGCGTCCTGGCCTTGACGGCGGGGTGCGACTGGTTCGACGATCCGGTCGAGGCCAATCTGGCGCCGGATACCCAACTCCTGGATTGCCAGACGGCACAGGAGGTGCTCGAGGGTGATGATGTCAGGTTTGTCTGGACCGGGAGCGATATCGACGGTGATGTCGCTGGATGCGAATGGTCGTACGATGACGGAGACTGGGAGCCGACAGACAGGGATACCATAGAGATCCAGGATGTCGCCAGGGGTGCGCATACTTTCAAGGTGCGCGCGGTGGATGAGGAGGGGGGTGTGGATCCGAGTCCGGCGGTGTGCAGCTTCACTACTTCGGAAGCCGGAAACTTGGTGCCCCGCGTAATCATGGTCGAGATGTTCACGGCCACCTGGTGCCGCAACTGCCCGGAGGCCGAGGCCGCCTTGAACTCCTTGATGGAGGACCCGGGCCCTGAGGCGATATGCATCGTGGCCTACCACGGCACGCCGGACAGGGATGTGCTGGCAAGCGAGGAGACGGCCGCCCGCATAGATTGGTACGAAAGCGATCCCGGCTTCCCCGTCATAGTGGGCGGGTTCCCTACGGTTGTCTTTGACGGCTCTCGTTTCGTTCAGGGTGCGAGGACGCCGGAGGAGGCCGAGGTCAACTACCGGATAGAGGTAAACGCCCGGAAGGATGTAGGCTCCCCGCTTTCGATACGGCTCAGCGGCAGCATCGATTCCCAGGGCGGTGACGTGACGGCCCTTGTCAGGGTGGAGGACCGCCTTCCGGAGGGTAGCCTGGTGCTTAACCTGGTGGTGATCGAGGACCACGTCGCGCAGTGGGGACCCTGGACATCGGTGTACGACTTCGTCACAAGGGACATACTTCAGGCCGAGGAGATCAATGTGGAGAGCGTTGGCGACTCGGTCAGCGTGGAGAGGCAGTTCACTCTAGGCGAGGGATGGATCCCCGACAATATGGACGTCATAGCATTTGTTCAGGATAGTAATACTAAGGAGATCTTGCAGTCGGGCAGGCTGGGGGCAGCCACTGGCCACTAGAGTATTCGGCAGGTGCGGTGTGGCTTGCCGCCTGAGCCTATGAATAATGCAGGGCATACAGAAGGAGGACAGGACCTATGGCAGGACGGGCTATCGTGAAGTCTCTTGCTCTATCAGTTGCTGCGCTCATGCTTTTCGGGCTTGGATCGCAGTCACGTGCTTCCTTTGATTTCGAACTGACTTCGCAGGAGTACGCGATGTACGTGTGGTACTGGTATCCGACCTCGTTCGAGTCGGTCATCGAGAACACGGGCTCCGAGCCGGACACCGTGGACCTGGTGCTCACCAAGAACATGCCGGGGGGTGGATGGTTCGCGGACATCTGCGTCGGCGGCAAGTGTATTCCGGATCCCGCCATCGTGGTCCTGGATCCCGGTGAGACCGAAGACATAGCGGTGGAGATCTTCGTGGGAGGCAGTAATGGCATGGGCGAGGTGATCCTGACCGCCACGAGCAGGGGCAATTCCGCAAACAGTGTCGAGGAAACCTACACGGCTTTCGCCGGCATACCCTCGATCATGCTAGTGGATGACGATGATGGCGCGGACTATGAAACCTATATGCTGGCGGCGATCGACAGCGCCGGCTACAAGGCCCGTCACTGGGATGCGGATTCGCTCGGCCGGCCGGGTGCGGTGCAGCTTAATTCCTACTGGGTGGTGCTCTGGACCACGGCGGACGGGAGCGCAAGCTATATAAGTAGTGGCGACGAGCAGGACATGATGACTTACCTGGATCACGGAGGCAACCTCTTCATCTCCAGCATGGACTTCCTGACCAGTCGCGGCGGAGCCACCACATTAACAACCGATTATCTTCACATAGACTCCTGGGCCGATGATGTCGGCGGGGCTGTGATGACAGGTGTTTCGGGTGATCCCATCTCGGACGGCATGAACCTGACTCTCCTATCCACCGATTTTCCTCCGGCGGGCATGGATACCTTCGCGACAACCGGTGCTGATCAGGTCTTTACGGCCCAGGGTGGCGGCGATACAGCTCTCAAGATAGAGGAGAGCAGCCACAAGGTCGCCTTCTTCGCCTATCCGTTTGAGACCGTGCCCACGAGCGGCCCGGATCCCGACAATCAGAATACCCTGATGGCGAGGATCATCGAGTGGTTCGATGTGCCGACGGCCGGGATCGACGATCGGCAGGTGAAGGAGGACGTCCTGGTCCTCAACCAGAACTCGCCCAACCCCTTCGTAGGTCTAACCCGGATCTCGTTCGCCATGCCGAACGGAGCAGGGCATGCCGGTCTTGAGATTTACAATATACGCGGGCAGGTGGTGAGAGCGCTCGAGGTGAATGCGGCTTCGGAGGCCACCGGCTCGGTGACCTGGGACGGAACGGATAATGCAGGAAAGTCCGTGGCTTCCGGTGTCTACTTCTACAAGCTCTCTGTGGATGGCAAGAGTGCCATAAGGAGTATGGTGCTTCTTAAATAGCTTCCTGGAATGCCATGGCTATGAAGGTCGCACCGGGGGCGGGCTTTGGCCCGCCCCTCTCTTAATCTGAAGGACCCAATGGATGCTATGTCCCATCCCCATACACGGGGCCGGCCTAAATGATCTCGGTGTCAATGCCCAGGCGCCGGAGGCGGCCACTGAGGCGGGCCTCGGTCTCCTCGAGGTAGTCATCGCCCAGGGCATATGAGAGCCCCCGGGCCTCGTAGATCCTCCGCACCTTCCAGGGGTAGTTCATCCTGTCGATCAGCACCCTGCCGGCGTGGGGTGCGACCATCTCGGCGAGATTCATGGGATCCATGGGCAGGATTGGCCCGATGAAGACATAGGTTCTTAAGCCCGCATCATGGAGGGCCTTGAGGGCCTCGATCCTGGCCGATAACGGCGACGCGCCGGGCTCGAACAGCTCTCTCATCGGCTCGCGGTCGGTCGTGATGGTAAGTCCTACGTCCAGGTCCCGGGCCCTCTTAAAGAGATCGATGTCCCGAGAGATCAGGCCGGACTTGGTCAGCACACTGACCTTGAGATCACTCTGGACGAGGAGCTCCATGCAGGCCCTAGTGATCTTATAGGTGGCCTCGGCGGGCTGATAAGGGTCGGTGACCGAGCTTATGATCACGTGTCCGCTCCGGCCCCGTCTCAAGTCACGCTTGAGGAGATCCGCAGCGTTGGCCTTGACATCCACGAAGGCGCCCCAGGCATCATCGTGTCCTGAGAATTTCTTCATGAAGGTGGCATAACAGTAACGGCAGGCGTGCCGGCACCCCACATACGGATTAAGGCAATAATCTATGCCCTTGATATTGGTCCTGGTGAGAATGGACCGGCTATGGATTTTCCT
>JAUVJV010000209.1 GCA_030592245.1 Candidatus Eiseniibacteriota bacterium | reverse complement strand
TGAAACTGGTCAGCGTGGGGATACCCATTGAGAGAGTCTCGAGTGAGTTAACACCGTAACCCGTCCCGCCCTTGTCACCTATCTGGTCGATGGCGATGTCGCAGGTCATCTTGAGCCGGAGGGCCTCAGCGTGGGTCTTTCCCTCAATGAGTACCAGCTCGACTCCATGCCTGTCCTCCATCTCCCGGCACACCTCGATGATACGTTCCGTACCTTTGAAGAGCCGGTTGCGCGGAGCGTGGCATATCCTCAGCCTATCGTTTTCCTTCTGACGGACTTCGAAAGCGCCGGTTTCAAATGGAAGAAAACTGAACCTCAGGTTCGGGTGCAAGGCCAGGTGATCGAACTCCGTGGTAATGTTCAGGTCGCTTAATGCATCGATTTCCGGGATCACTCCCCTGTCTCTCAAGTCCGTTCCCAGGTAGTAGCAGACGATCTTCTTACCCATCGCCTTAAGCTTCTTGATGATTCTCGAATCCCTGAAGAAACCGCTTCCGCTCTCAAGATGATAGATGTCGAAGCTCAGGAGATCATGACGCTCGATCCCGGAGTAGATCCTGGGACCCCACATCGTATCGCGCAAGTTAAAGAGCAGCCTCTCGAAGCCGCTCCGCGGTTTCCACACCCTCATCCCGGCGGCGTCATCGATCTTGGGAGCGTTGCGGTGCGCCAGGTTCACGACCCTCTTCAGGATCATGTCGAAGCGGTTGCCGCGTACCAGGGGCAGGTTGAGACAGATATCCTCCTCGAATTCGCCTTTGCACCGGGAGAGCGTGACCATGCGGCTGTAATTGCCGAACTTGCGATGGTACTTGACAAATGTGGACGCAGTGCTCACCCAATTCTGGTCGCAGAGATGAAGAATCCTGAGCACGGCTCAGACCTCTCGCAGCAGCCGGAGGGCATTGCCGCCCAGGACCAGGTCGCGCTCGCTGTCGGTGAGATGGAGCGCCTCGACCAGGCCCAGGTACATCCGGGGATGCCCCAGCGGGAAGTCGCTTCCGAAGATCACCCGGCCGGCTCCCAGCTCGTCGATCGCCCGCCTGACGATCCAGTATTCGCGGACGCCTTCGATTCCCAGGTAGACATTGCCGAGATCGCGCTTCACTATGCCTTCGACGGCGCCGACGACGAGCTCGGGAGTGTCCCCACCCATGTGCGAGAGGATGAAGTCGCTTCCCGCGTAATCTGCCGCCGCATCCAGGGCGAGATTGTAGCTGCTCATCTCCTGCCACCTGCCGCAGTGGACCAGTACGGGAAGGGCGTGTTCCGCCGCGAAAGCAAGGAACGGCCCGGCGCGGCCATCGGTTATCTTCACCTTGTCACAGGACGGATGGAACTTGAGGCCATGGATGTCTTCCCTACGCCTTTCCAGGTACTCCAGGTCGCCCGCCTCGGCCGGATTCACCCAGGGAAAGAACCAGTACCTCTTCCGGGCGGAGGTCCGCATGAACTCCAGCACGGAGTCGTTCTGCCTGAGGTCGGTGCTGGTAAGAATCGCCCCGTCCATCCCGCATTCCTCCAGGCAGGCATCGATCTCGCCAAACTCCACTCCGCGGCCGTAGAAGTAGTTCTTGCTCCAGTAGCCCGCGTGGATGTGCCCGTCGATTATCATCGTTCCACCCCGCTGAATCGCAGGCTGTAGCGATCCCTGACATACAGCCTCGAAAGAAACTTGGACTTGAACTCCAGGAGACCCCAGTTCACCTTACCGCCGATTGAGACGGTCCCCAGGTCGAGATACTCATAATCCAGCTCGATAAGCCACTTCACGCATTCATAGAGCGTTCTCTCAGCCACCCTGAGCTGCTTCCTTTCGGGATCGACGCAGACATAGAAGGCAAGCGCCGTCCGGGGATTGCAAAGCATTATGAAACACCCTCCGATCAGGTGACCGTCCAGCCTGGCTTCGAAGAGTTTCATCCTCTCCGGGAAGAGGGCGAAGAGCTTCTCCATCTCGGAAGGGCTGTGGGTGGGAACGGCCCCCTTGGCGGAGAGGTTCTTGACCAGGACCTCGTAGAAGGCACCGAGGTCGGTGCCGGCGGCGATCTCCACGCCGGCAGAGTCGGCCCGGCGCATGTCACGCCTCACCTTGGGCCGGAGCCCGTCGGAGTGCACCACCCCGAGCGGTATCACCGAGGTAGCTTCCCTGGATGAGAGCCTATAGTCCGCGGACGAGAGCATGAAGGCCAGGGCCTGTGACCGACCCGGCGAGTAGCAGGGCGGGGGCAATTCAATGTCCGCGCCCACGAGCCCGAGTTCTCTCAGGTGAAGCGCCAGGCAATCCAGCGCCCCACCGATGGTCTCCAGGTCGCTGTCATCGCTGAAGACGGGGCCGCCGAAGGAGGCTCCGACGGGTGAGGTGAAGACCGGTCCGTCCCCGGTGCTGACCCGCCCGCCGGGTAGAACGCACACCAGATCGTCACCGTCCCTGACAGCCAGATTCATGAACTCGAAACGGGCCGGCGGATGATAGCTCAGGAACCTGGTGGTATGAAAAATGGTCCCGCCGGGACTATTCCAGACGAAATCGTCCCAGCCGCCATCGATCCCCTCTACGCTCCGGATATCCATGATCTATGTCCCTACTTCTACGTTCCCGCCACATCGGAAACGCACTGGCTTAGGGTGGCGGCCACCGTATGGACCGCTTTCTCCTCCATCGAAGCATATATCGGCAGGGCGAGCGACTGATTGTAGGCGCGATACGAATGGGGCAGGCTGCCCGCTTCTAGTCCGAGACGCTTGCCATAGAAAGTCTGAGCGTGCACCGCATACGTCCCTATCGCGGTCTCGACGCCTCTCTCCAGCAGTTCCTTCATCAGTGCTGCCCTGTCTATCCGGTCCCCCAACATCACCACGTACGCCTGGTAGGAGTGCCTGCAAAGCTCCGGCTCGACCGGACAGGTCACCTCGCCGGCATCGGAGAGAAGCTCGTTGTAGAGGGCGGCTATCCGGCGGCGCTTTCCGATTCTCACGTCCAGGCTCTTCATTTGCTCGATCCCGATACAGGCCTCAATCTCGTTCATCCTCATGTTGGAGCCCGCCAGGACGAAGTCGATTCCTCCGGAGGTGCGCTCCATGCCGTGGTTCCGGAGCAGGCGGCACTTCCGAGCGACCTCGTCGTCATCGGTGAGTACCATCCCTCCCTCGCCCGTCGTTACCAGCTTTCTCGGATGAAAGCTGAAGACCGACGCCACCCCGAAGGAACCACATCTCCGGTCGCCAAACTCCGAGCCCAGGGCGCAGGCGGAATCCTCTATGAGCATAAGATCGTGGGCCCGGCACAGGGCGTCTATCGCGTCCAGGTCCGCGGGGAGGCCGAAGAGATCGACCGGCATGATCGCCCTTGTCCGCTTGGACAGCCTCGCCTCGACCGGCCCGGGATCCAGGTTGAAGGTCGCCGGGTCGATGTCGGCAAGAACCGGAGTCGCCCCCGTACATACCACGGCATTGGCCGTGGCCGGAAACGTGAAGTCCGGGACCACGACTTCGTCGCCGCCGGCGAGATCGAGGGCCATGAGGGCGCAGTGGATTGCGGAGGTCCCCGAGTTCACCGCCACCGCGTGCTTCCGGCCTACATAGTCAGCGATGAGTGACTCGAGGCGTTCGACGGTCTTACCCTGGACCAAGAAACCCGACTCCAGGATTGACCTGATCTCGTCGATCGACCCTGCTACATCAGGTCTGGTCAATCTAATCATCGGTCTGCTCCCTGTACCATTCAATGGTCCTGGCAAGGCCGTCCTCCAGGTCGACCTTGGGCCAAAATCCGAGCATCCTCTCGGCCTTCTTGATGCTGGGTATTCTCAGCTCGATGTCCACGTAATCCTTGTTGGTGTAGACTACCTCCGAGGGGGAATCGCAAAGCCTCCGCACCAGGTAGGCCAGGTTGGCCACGGTCACCGTGGCGCGGGGGTTACCTATGTTGAATACATGTCCTATCGCCTCATCCTTCTCGAGGCAGAGCAAGGTGCCGTCGATCATGTCATCGACGAAGCACCACGCGCGGATCTGATTTCCGTCGCCGTGTATCTCGATGGTCTCCCCCTTGATGGCATTAACCGCGAAGGTGTGAATGGCCCCGATGCCGACCTGCTGGGGCCCGTACACATTGAAGGGCCTTATGGTCACGGTCGGCAGCCCATGTTCCTTGTGGTACGCATAAACGAGGTGTTCGGCGGCCAGCTTCGATACGGCATATGTCCAGCGGGACTCTCCCACCACGCCCAGGGTCGTCACATTATGCTCCTCGGCCATGTAGACATGGCTCCCGAAAACCTCGCTGGTTGAGAAGTCAACGAAGCGCTCCACCTTGAACTTGACCGCTGCATCAAGCGCGTTCAAGGTTCCCAGCAGGTTCACCTTCATGGTCTGGGTGGGCATCCCCATCACCGTATCCACGCCGGCGATCGCGGCCAGATGCACCAGGATGTCGCAGCCCTCAACGGCCTTAAACAGGCCGTCCCGGTCCATGACGTCCCCACTCACGACCGTCACATTGGAGTGATCCTTCAACTCGGTATAGCGCAGGGCGTCCCTGTGCATATTATCGAATATGATAATCTCATTGTCGTCCACCAGGCGCCTGGCCATCTGGCTGCCTATGAAACCCGCTCCGCCTGTTAAGAGAATCCGTTTGCCGTTCATTTTCCTCACTCTCTATCTGATCACCGTCAACCTGCCGATGAACTCGCTGCCGTCATGGGCATATGCATGATAAATGTAGACTCCCGGCACAATATCCTTGCCCGAGGCGTTCTTTGCCGGCCAGGGCTCATCCGGAGAGATCTCCGCTACGAAGTCCCCTGCCACCGTGTAAATCCTGATCTTCTTTCCCGGCAGAAAGCCGGTGAACCGAATGCCTTCGCCCTCGCTATCCTCCCAGGCATAGTAAGGATTGGGGAAGACATCCACCCACTGCTTTTTCGGACGCTCGCGGGGCGTAGAGAACTTGTAGATGCCCCCGCCCGCGGTTCCTATCCAGAGGACCCCGTCGGAATCGAAGGCAAGGGCCTTGACCGGCGAACCGTCAAGCGGGCTGTTGG
>JAUVJV010000097.1 GCA_030592245.1 Candidatus Eiseniibacteriota bacterium | reverse complement strand
CCAATCCAACGTACAATCTCATCAGGCACCTCCTTTCTTGTGTCCTTCAACACGAGCATAGCCGAAACAGAGAGCTAACTCTCGTGGAATGCTCGGGAGGTGCCTCTTTATGATTATCAGGTACCGATATGTGAATTCACATATCGGTACCTGACCCCAGGATTGTGAATTTGCCGGCAAATAAGGTTAGGCCGGAGACGGACCACACGTCTCCGGCCAGTTTCCGCAGGAGGGTCTATATTACTGCGGGTTCTGCATCTCTATCGTATCCCGGAGGGACCGCATGTGTTCACTGCATGCGCCTCCGGCAAGGATTTTCGAATCAAATTCCTCGGCCTGGGCAAGCACCGTCTCAGCCTCTTCCCACCGGTTTTCTTCGGCAAGGGCATAAGCATACTTGAGCATGGCCGAGGTGACATTGGTGGCCAGACGGTTGGTGCCGACCCGCCTGACCGGACTCCTGTCAATGGGCGTCGCGAACTCACCTTCGAACTCCGGCGGATCGATGGCATTGAGGCTGTTCTTGAGCTTCGCAACATTGACTTCAGCACCCACGGGAACCGGATGTATCTCATAGTAGGGCCCGCAGAGCGCCATTCTATCCATCGCATCGGGGGTGAAATCGAGATCGGCCACGGTGATGGCCACGCAAAGCGGCCGGTCGAGCTCTCCTGCCTTCTGTAGATCCATCCACATCCTGACCACCTGCCGGCCTGGAAGCGCCACATCGCCATCGAGGTCCACAGCCGGCATACCCACCTCAGAGACCAGAGGCAGGTTATGGCGCTCCGCCATCAGGCGCTGGTACCAGGGCATATTGAGCAGACTGAGATTTATCAGTGCCACATCTTCCCTCAGCCCTTCCCTGGCCTTGAGCGCGGCAGCAGGATAGGTGTCCATGTCCCCGTTGGTGAGGAGAATCGCATTCTCAGGGAGGTGTTCGAGCTGCCACCTGTTATAGGCAAGGAGCGGCTTGGAAAGAAATCCGCTGTCTATCATCCTTGTGGCCGCGGTCTGTTCGACCTGGAGCTCGCCTCGCATCATGGCCTGAACCCACAGGGCAGACCAGGCATTCCCATCGTCGGGATCGTACTTCACTGCCTCCCGGAGATGAAACCAGGTGCTGTCGGAGTCCACCCTGCCCCAGGTGCTCAGTTGGGGGTTGAAGAGGTCGCCCAGGACCGTGTGGGCGAATGCGTGTTGGGTGTCAAGCTCTAGAGCCTGATATGCCGTCTCAGCGGCTTCGTCGAACCTGTCAAGGCGCCGCAGGCACTCTGCGAGCCAGGCAAAGGTCTCGGGGTTGTCTTTCCAGAGCTTGGTTGATGCCTCCAGCACGGGCAGGGCATCGTCCAGCCTGTTATCCAGGAAAAGCTGGGTTCCCCGTTCGAGCGTCGCCTCTCGCATTTCCGAACACCCGGAAACAAGCAGAATCATGAGCAAGACTACAGGGATGAGCATCCTTATCCATCTCATGGCCTTCACTCCTTTGCGTTCCTGCTGAAAAGCGAAGGGGGGCCGGTTCCTTGCCCGGCCCTGATGAAACTCTTTCATGTGCTGTGCCCGGCCCTCCGTGGCCTTTCAGAGAAACCATCAATCCCCTCCATAGGATTAGAACAAGGGTATGCCTAGGAAGTTCCAACGAGGGAAAAGGGGAGCGACAGACATCCATTGCCGCTAACGGGCAATACGCGCCTGTCCCCGTGTTGCGGTCTGCTATCAGGCTAGGATTTATCCAGTCGCTCTGAGATGATCTCGGCCACCCGCTTGCCGCTCAGGAACATACCGCCGAATATGGGCCCCATCCGGGGACCCCCGAAGACAGCGTTGCAGGCCATTCCGGCCACGTAAACGTTGGGGTAAATCTCCTTGGTGTTCTCAAGCGTCAGCCGCTCGGCCCGGTCCGCCCACATCGACCTCTCACCAAGCACCTTCCCGGTCGGCGTAAGAAGCTCGGTCCCTACCTTGCGCTCGATGATGCGCGCGACTTCACAGGCGTGGCCTGTCGCGTCGATCACGAAGCGCGACCTCGCGGTAATGGGATCAACGTGAAGCCCAGCGATCTCAACCGAGCTCCAGTTGATGACCAGGCCGTCCACTGTATCATCTCTTATCATCACGTCTTCGACGCTGAAGAGGTTCATTATGGTCGCGCCGGCCTTACAGGCCGCCGATGCGATTGTGGTGACCGTCTCGACCGAGTCGCAAGCGTAGTAGTCTGATTCCGCTCTGGTCGTATTCACCCCGAACTCGTCCAGGATCTGTTTGCCTTCCTCCTGCACGACGATCTGGTTGAACATGATACCACCACCCCACATGCCACCTCCCAGGGATAGCTTGCGCTCAAATAGCACTACCTTCCGGCCGGCTTTGGCCAGGTAATATGCCGCGCAAAGACCCGCAGGCCCGCCACCCACAATGGCAACATCGGTATTTAGAACCTTGAGCAGCTTCTCAGAATAGGTCTTTACGATAATCTCAGAGATCTTCACGTCATCCAGAGCCATCTTCCAGCCTCCCGTCTGTGGCCGGTGAATGTCAAAGGACCGACTGCCCGGACCGGGCGTTCCGTCCGGGTTACCGGATCACATCTGGCTTCCACAGGCAACTTATGCTACATCGGGCCGCAGCCACTTTCAATATGAAATCGAGCCAGACTTGTGGTATGTTGGCCGAGCTGACGCCAAAGGAGGAGAACATGAGAGGATTCTGGCCCGCAGCTGGCCTGGCCACTGCGCTGGCGACCGCATTTGTGGTGGTTTCTCTGTGTGACTTCGCCCGGGCAGAGACGCTTCCCGGCATCGATCATGTGATTGAAATAGAGGAATGGTACTACCTCGGCCCGTTCTCGGTCGGAGCCCGGGAGGGGATAGCATCCACCGGGGTCGACCCCACATCCCTTGATCCCCCTCATCCCGGTCCACACCCGAGCGTGATGGTCCAGGGCGGATTCGTCGAGTGGGAGCTTACCACCCCCGATTCCACGGGCTGGATAAGTACCGACTTTGAGAATGTCCGTTGGGATACCCTGATGGATATCTACGGTTACGCCGGCATCGTGAACGCCGCATATGCCTACGCCGAATTCGAGATGCCCGGTGATGCGAGAGCCCTGGTGAAGGCCGAAAAGACGGGTTCCTTCTATCTCAATGGAAGACCGTATCCCGGTGACCCATACGGACACGGCTACATGCTCACTCCGGTGGTTGTAAGGAAGGGTACGAACCGGGTTCTGGTGAAGCTCTCAGGCTATGGTGACCATCGCTTCATGTTTGAGATCTTGCCACCCCCTGCTTCGGTCATGACCCTCGACGACTACACGGCTCCGGATATCTCCGGGGGAGAGCCCCAGGAGGCGTGGCTCGGAGTTCCGCTGCTCAACACGACGACTGAGTGGATTTATGACGCTACCATTGAGATCGGGGATGATATGCACGTTGTGCGGCAGGAGACCCGAGCCGGCAGCATCGCTCCCCTGTGTGTGAAAAAGATCCCCGTCAAGATAATGACTATTGCCTGTGAGGATTCGTCCGGCGAATGGAGAATACCGCTGCGTATTGTCCACGACGGATTGGATTACTCCGACACGCTCACCCTGAGGGTGAGGAGCGATGAACAGTCCACCAAGCATACTTTCATCTCTGCGATCGACAGCTCCTGCCAGTACTTCGCGGTGATGCCCCCCGTGGATTACGATCCCGCCGAGGAGTATGCTCTTATATACACGCTCCACGGGGCAAGCGTTAAGGCCCAGGGACAGGTCGATGCATACAAGGCCAAACCCTGGGCATATGTGGTCGCTCCCACGAACAGAAGACGGTTCGGGTTCGACTGGCAGGACTGGGGCCGGTTGGATGCCCTGGAGGTGCTGGACATTGCCAAGAGCAGTTGGGATATCGATGAAGACAGAGTCTATCTCACGGGCCACTCGATGGGTGGACATGGGGTATGGCATGTCGGCCTTTCCCATCCGGATCTCTTTGCCGCCATGGCGCCCGGGGCAGGATGGACGAGCTTCGAACTCTATGTGCCCTGGTTTCTGCAGAGGGCTTATGTATTCGGCGATCCCGCGGCGCGCGCAATCCGTGAGAGGGCACTCCTCCAGGACTGGCCGCACCGCTTCGTCGAAAACGCGCGGAACCTCCCGGTCTTTATCCTCCAGGGAGGGGCGGACGACAATGTCCCTCCTTTCCATCCCCGCCTCTTCGTACAGAGACTCGAGCACCTCGGATATGATTACACTTACAAGGAAGACCCCGGCAGGGGACACTGGTGGAGTATAGACAGTCTCAAGGTCTCCTGCGTCGACGATCCCGACCTGATCGGCTTCTTCCCTGGAAAGCGCCGCACGCGCTTCCCCAGGCATATCACCCTGAAGACCGCCAGCATCGCCTGCTTCAAGAAATCATACTGGGTTGAGATAAGAGCGCAGGATGTCCCCTATCGCGACTCATGGATCGACGCTGTCGTCTCTCAGGATACGGTCAGGATTGACACCGACAATGTGCGGTCCTTCGAGATCACGCTCTCAAGACAGCTCTTTCCCGGCGGCCATGCTACGGTGATGCTGCATGGAAAAACCTGGAACTTCATCTTCAAGGACCAGCGCCCCGTGACCTTCTCGAGAAGAGGCGGCGAGTTCATGCTGGGAGAGTCAGAGCCCTCAGGTCTTGTCAAGTCCCCGGATCTCTATGGCCCGATAAAGCAGACCATGTTCTCACCATTTGTTCTGGTCTATGGGACCGGCGGGGATTCCGCCGTGACCGAGCTCCTCCTGCATCAGGCGCGGCTGGAAGCTTTCCGGTGGTGGAGAAGGGCAAATGGCCGGGTCGAGATACTGCCGGACACCTCGGTGACACCCGACATCATGGCTCGCAGCAATCTCATCCTCTTCGGGGGGCCCGAGGAAAACTCGGTGACGGGCCGAATCAACAGGTCGCTTCCGATCCGGCGCATTGAAGATGATATCTACCTCGGGGATGAGAGAATACCGGGACCGGGCATCGGGGCCTGCTTCGTTTATCCTAATCCCTTGAGCCCTCTGAAGCTTGTAACGGTCTGCATGGGTTCGGATGCCGAAGGCCTGGAGCTCTCGACTTTTTTCAAGGCCGTTTACTCCGGCTCCGGATTGCCCGACTTCATCATATTCGATAGCTCGGTACGAGACCTCGGCTGGGGCGGCATGATCGCGGCAGGATTCTTCGATGACAGGTGGCAGCTGGACAGCGACCTGTTCTATTTCAAGTACAGATAGGAAAGCAACAGACAGGAGCCTTGATGCGCTGGAAGTCCATTCTCGGACTGATCTCGCTGGTCGGCGCGATCGCATACGGAATCGCGATCGCCGGCATGTGTGACTCCGGCCTCTTCGAGGTCCCACAGTTCAAGGCCGCTTTCATAGGCTTCGTGGTGGGAGCATTGCTGTGGCTAATCCTGAGCAAGAAGCTCAGTTTCTTCGGGACCTTCGAGCACGAGATCACTCACCTGATCTTCAGCATCCTCATGTTCCAGCGGCCCAGAAGCTTCTATGCATCGGAGAGGAAGGGCCACGTCTCCTGCGACAGCGGCAATTTCCTCGATGGCCTCGCACCCTATTTCTTCCCGACCTTCTCGTATGTGCTCCTGGGCGTCTACCCTCTCTTGAGATCATCAGCACAGATGGTGTTCTACCCCCTGCTGGGGTTCTTCACGGGCTTTCATCTGGTGTCCAATATCATGGAGTTCGAGCCCCATCAATCAGACATACGCAAGGGCGGAGTGGTCTTCTCGGTGCTGTTTTGCGCATTCGCAGGAGCCGTGACCTTTGGCTTCATCCTGGCATTCGTGATAAGCGGCTACAAGGGAGGGCTTGACTTCTTAGTGATCGGCCTGCAGAACGTCGCTGATGTGGTCACGGGAGCCTTAACGCTCGCCTGGCGCGGCATCACCGGCTTCGCACCGCCGGCCAAGTAAAAAGGGGACAGACACCTATTTCCACTTCTCCGAAATAGGTGTCTGTCCCCTATTAATCCATTAATCTAGCCTCTCCACAATCCGTGCTTGTTGCAGTACTCTCGTGCCGTCACATCCCCGATATCGGTCTTGAAGACGCCTTCCGGGGCTCCACCGGGTTTAAGGAAGATGCGGTAGGCATTGCCGTCCGCTATGACCTGCACCCACTCTATGTAGTGCTCATCTTCCATCGGATGAGGAACGCTCCCCACCGTGACCTTGATGCCGTCAGCGGTCTTCTCAAGGACAGGCACGTGCTTCTCGGTCGAGGCGTCGGCCGTCTTCTCCTGCATCAGCTTCATCGGCTGTGCGCAACAGACCAGGCCACCCTTGCCGCCGTGAAGCACCTCTACGATGTTCCCGCAAAGATCACATTTATAGACCTGCATTCTCTCAACCATCCTGTGCCTCCTTATCAACACCTTGATCGCTCACCGGCGCTGCTTACAAGCATTCACAGAGAAGCTCGAAGTAAGCCTGCGGATGCGCGCATGCCGGACATTCCTCCGGAGCTTCTGAACCCTCATGGATGTAGCCACAGTTGCGGCATCTCCAGGTGACCTTTCCATCCCGCTTGAACACACGGCCGGCCTCGATATTGGCCGCAAGATCCACATAGCGCTTCTCGTGAAACCGCTCGGCAACCGCGATGTTCATGAACACTTCCGCGATATCATCAAAGCCTTCCTCACGGGCGACTTTGGCAAAGCCGGGGTACATCTCGGCCTGCTCATAGTGCTCGCCGGCGGCTGAGGCCTTGAGGTTCTCAAGCGTGGGGCCGATCACGCCGGCCGGGAAGGCCGCGGATACTTCGACCTCTCCCCCCTCCAGGAACTTAAACAGCCGCTTGGCGTGTTCCTTCTCCTGGTTGGCAGTCTCCTCGAAGATCGCCGAGATCTGGACATAGCCTTCCTTCTTGGCCTTGCTCGCGAAATACGAGTACCGGTTCCGGGCCTGTGATTCGCCCGCGAAAGCCGTCAGAAGGTTCTTCTCGGTCTGGGTTCCCTTGACTGTTGCCATTACTCTCCTCCTATCGTAACTGCACTTTCTGAGCGCCCGGCATAGTCCGGGCCGGAGATAGATGAGACCTTCTTATTACCCGTTCCAAGCCTATTGGATGCCGGTTTCCTCGTCAAGGTTTCGGTATCAGGCTTCGGCGGAACGGGCACTACTCGCCGGGCCCCCACCCTGCTTCACCCAGTCCTCCCGGAGTATGGCGTAGTTCACTATGTCCTCGTACTTCTCCCACTTCCTGACATGCTGCCGCATCACGCCCTCCAGGCTCATGCCGATGTGCTCCATGACCCGCCCTGATGCTGGATTCCGGCTGATATGATGGGCATGTATCCGATTGAGAAGAAGGTCCTCAAACCCGAACCGGACTCCGCGCCGGGCGGCCTCGGAGCAATACCCATTGTTCCAGTAGGGTTTCCCGACCCAGTAACCCAGATCAGCCCT
>JAUVJV010000218.1 GCA_030592245.1 Candidatus Eiseniibacteriota bacterium | reverse complement strand
ATTGAGCCAGGCGGGCTTCCGCGTAGTGCACGAATACGGAGACTACGAGCGCACCCCTTATAAGGATGGCAACTCCATTCTTCTACTCGATACCATCAAAGAGACTATCAAACTGGCCCACTGACACGCAGTATATCATAACTTGTTCGTTATACGCCCCTCCAATGGGTAAAGGCAGGCAGATTTCTCACTGCCCATCCTGAGTTCGCCCGCAGGGCCGCGCCGCACCCCTTCATTCGCGTCTCATCCATGATCCGTCCGTCCTCTCCAGGCCTATGGCCAACTCGAATCTGATTGACATACCCGTTCCCCGGCCGGCATAATAGGCCTATCTACTTCAGAGCACGGTATTTGGGACCATAGCGTGGCCATCAGGCAGAAGTCTCGCATGGAAATAGTATGTAAACGCGAACTCGGCTCTATAGAGAATATCTTCGCCTTTATCAACACGTTCGTCCTCGAGCATCACCTCAGCGAGGCCACCTCCTATGCCCTCGGATTGGCGATTGAAGAAATCTATGTCAACATGGTAAGATATAACCTTGGCAATCCCAATGACATCATGATACAACTGCGGGCGGATCAGGATAAGGTGGTCGTCACACTGACGGATTCTGATGTAGAACCTTTCGATATAACCAAGTTCACTCCCAAGAGCCTGGACCGGCCCCTTGCAGAGCGCGAGCCGGGAGGGCTGGGAATTCACCTCGTCAGGGCATTCATGGACGAGGTCGACTACGAGTACGAGAACCGGCAGAGCCGGATTACCCTTACCAAGTACCTGGGGAAGGCCAATGTTTGAAATCAGACGCTGTGAGGAGGGGATTGTCCTTTCGGGGAGGTTTGACGCTTCACAGGTGGAGCGGGCCCGGGAGGTTTTTGACGAGGTCACTGAGGCGTGCCTAGTCGATTTTGAGGCTCTTTCGTACATATCCAGCGGGGGCCTGGGATTGCTATTGGGTACCGAGAAACGACTGCGTGAGAAGGGACAGCAGCTCACACTTAAGCATATGAGCAGCCACATTAGAGAAGTGTTCCAGTATGCGGGGCTTGATATGATCTTCCGTATCGAGTAGGGCAGGCCGGCCGGAAGAGAGACGCCCCTGGCGGGGCACTCAAATAGGGCTGCCAGCCAGCGGGGAGCAGCGTGATTCGCAGCCTGGGAAGCGGGTTCGGGCACAAGATAGCCAACTTTTCCGAACCTTATGTGTAATTGATATGACAAGAGAAGACAGAGATCTGGTCAGAGACGTACTTGGAGGTAAGACCGATGCATTCGGGGTTTTGGTGGAGCGATACCAGAAGGTGATCTTCAATATGGCCTATCGAATGACGAGAGACTATGACGAAGCCGAGGATATCACCCAGGTGGCGTTCATCAGGGCCTATGAGAATCTGGGGCGTTACAAGGCGGACCACAAGTTTTTCAGCTGGCTCTACCGGATCGCCGTCAATGAGACCCTGAACCGGATCAAGAGCAAGAAGAAGATGACCCAACTCAACCCCACCATGGTCTCGCCGGAGAAGAGCCCGGATGTGGCTGTAGGAGAGACCGAACTGGGTGAGAAGGTACAGGATGCCCTCATGGACCTGGAGCCGGGCTACCGGGCTCTCATCGTCCTGAGGCATCTCAGGAGTTGTTCCTATAAGGAGATCGGTGATGCGCTGGATTTACCCGAGAAGCGGGTCAAGTCCAGGCTTTTCAGTGCAAGGCAGATGCTAAGAACCGCCCTGGTCTCCAGAGGAGTTGTCCGGAATGACTGAAGAAGACTTCATGGGCCTGGTTGACAAGGTGATCTGTGGCGAGATCACCGAGGCGGAGCGTGCGGAGCTTGAGGCGTATCTCAAGCAGAACGAGGGTGCCCGCAGACTCTATGAGGAGACGGTTGAGACCTGCGAGTTGCTGGGCAAGGTAGGGGATCTGGAGCCGCCCGCCGACCTCAGGAAGCGCATCATGGATTCGGTCGATGCCACGAGATATGAGGTCCGGAGTGTCAGGGGCTCAAGTCTATTGGGCCTGAAGGCTCTCTTCCGGCCGCGACTCAGACTTGCCCTCGCGTTCTCGATTGGAATTGTCGTGGGCCTCCTGGCCTATTCGATGCTGAGGGGGGTCGGGCAGCGTCCCGGGGATGCCTCCCGGCTCTATGGAACCATCGCGGGTGGTGACTTTGGGGGAATGAGCATAATCAGTTCGCTGGCGGTGGACGCAGATGGGATAGCAGGTGAAATCACGCTGCTTGAGGCAGGGGATCTCCTTGTCGTCGCACCGGAGCTTGCGCCCGTCACCGATCTGGACATCATAATCGAGTTCGACCCGGAACAAGTGCGTTTTGAAGGGTTCGCCTCCCCCGATGGCCCTAGGGTAACACTGACTGTTGAGGAAGGCTACGTGGCCTCCCATGGAGCCGGAGACGGACGCTATATCATATCGAGGATAGATACCAGCACGGACCCTGCGGATCTGAATATCAAGGTGATCAAGGCCGGCAGGGCTGTTTACCAGGGCGAGTTCCGTTTATCCAAACAACGCTGAATTGCAGATTCTCGGCAAACCTTTGGTCGAGCGGGCTGTAATTACTACAGAGGGAAGGAGCGGATGTTGGAAATGAGAGGTTTATTTTACGCAGACGGTGAGAGGAAGGAGGGACGCATATGAGTGGACAGTCCGGTAAGTCGTCGCGTGGTTGGAGATGGCCCGTGGTAATCGTGGGCGCCATCGTCATAGTCCTCGTCGTAGTTGTCGGTTACATGATGAAGCCGTCCGAGGACAGCGTCAGAGGGACCATCGGTGGTGCCGAGAAGGCGGAGAGATACCGCTCCGAGGAGATCGCTGATGTGAATGTCATCCTGGAGAACCCTGACGCTTATCAGATCCTCCAGAATGATGAAGTCCAGGAAGTTCTGAACAACCCGGCCTTCCAGGAGCTGATGTCGGTTCCGGGAGCAGTTGAGTTGATGCAGAGTGCCGCCTTTGCGCAATTGATGTCAAATGCCAAGTCGGTCCAGGTGATGAACAGCGCAGCTTTTGGCGAGATGATGTCGAATGCCAAGTCGGCCCAGGTAATGCAGAGTGCCGCTTTTGGCGAGATGATGTCGAATGCCAAATCGGCTGAGGTATTACAGAGCGCCGCGTTTGGCGAGATGATGTCGAATGCCAAATCGGCTGAGGTATTACAGAGCGCTGCGTTTGGCGAGATGATGTCGAACGCCAAGACGGCCCAGGTGATGCAGAGCGCCGCGTTTTGCGAGATGATGTCGAATGAGAAGTCGGCCCAGGTGATGCAGAGCGCCGCCTTTGCTGAGTTGATGTCGAATCAGAAGATGGCTCAGGTAATGCAGAGCGCCGCATTCGCTGAGCTGATGTCGAATGAGAAGGCTGTCGAGATGATGCAGAGCGCCGCATTCTCCGAACTGATGTCCAACCCTGAGACGTCGCACTACTTCGGTGATACAGCCTTTGGCGCGTTCATGTCGAATGCTAAGGCGCAGGAGCTTATGCAGAGCGCCGCGTTTGCTGAGTTGATGTCGAATGAGAAGATGGCCCAGATGATGCAGAGCGCTGCCTTTTCCGAGTTGATGTCGAACGAGAAGATGGCGCAGGTGATGCAGAGCGCCGCGTTTGCTGAGTTGATGTCGAATGAGAAGTCGGCCCAGGTGATGCAGAGTCAGGAGTTCACGCAGCTGATGTCCGACCCTGCCTTCACCACCCTGATGTCGAATCCCCAGACAAGAGCGGATCTGATGGGAGGGCTGTCGAGGTAAAAGTTGAGTCTGTAACAGGGGGGGGTGCCGGCCGATGCGAGGCCTCGGCATCTCCCTCTACCTGTGTTATTTGTAGTACCGTCCACGGTCCGGCCGGCACCGTCTGAATATGGCTGAATCGGGTCCGGCCATTGAGGGGAAAGCATGCTAATGAGAGCCGGTACTTTGCTTATGGCTGCGGTCGGCCTGGTGGCATTGGCAGCTCCTGCCGTCGGACAACTCAGCAAGCTCGAAACCGAGAATGTCACTCTGATCTACACCTCACGGGCCCAGGACTACCTGGTTCCACATGCGGTAAACAGCTTCGACAAAGCCCTCGCCTTCCACTCGAAGCTCTTCGACTACTCACCAAGTGAAAAACCTGTGATCTATATGACCGACTTCGCCGATTTCGGCAGCGGAGGCGCGTCCGCCGTCCCGGACAACGGTGTGAATATCAGCATTGCACCCTTCAGCTATGTATATGAGACCAGACCGGCCAATGAGCGCATGAACTGGTTGATGAACCATGAGACGCTTCACGTGCTCGCAGGGGACAAGTCATCGGGCTGGGACCGTTTTTTCCGTGGACTCTTTCTGGGTAAGGTCAGGGTGGACGCTGATGATCCGCTTACCATGCTCTACAGCTACTGGACCACTCCCCGCTGGTACTCTCCCCGGTGGTACCACGAGGGCATGGCGGTTTTCATGGAAACCTGGATGGCCGGCGGGCTCGGGCGCGCCCTGGGCCCGTATGATGAGATGGTCTTCCGTACCATGATCCGGGACAGTGCCTATGTGTACAATATGGTCGGCCTGGAGTCTGAGGGAACGGCCGCGGACTTTCAGGTCGGCGCCGTATCTTACCTGTATGGCACGAGGTTCTTTAACTATCTTGCGCTCGAATATGGCCCTCTGAAGCTGGTCGAATGGGTCGGAAGAGAGAGCGGGACCAAAGCCTATTTCGCCTCCGAGTTCAGGAGAGTCTACGGCAAGTCAGCCAAGGAGGCCTGGTCGGACTGGATCGCGTGGGAGCAGGCCTGGCAGGAGGCCAACCTGGCTTCCATCCGCGAGTATCCGGCCACCCCCTTTCATCCTCTTGCGACCAGATCCCTTGGCTCAATCTCCCAGGCCTTCTACGATCCGGCCAGAGGAAGACTTTTTGCGGCGGTGCTCTATCCGGCGGTGAGGGGGCATATTGCCGCCAT
>JAUVJV010000257.1 GCA_030592245.1 Candidatus Eiseniibacteriota bacterium | reverse complement strand
CCGGAATGGGACTCGAAGTTCTGGATAGACGTCCACGTCGTCGTGGACTCCGATGAAGCCGGGGCGGTTGAGCGATCATGCCGTGACTCCAGATTCGATGCGGTGAATGTACGGGCGCGGATGAAGCACCAGTTCTCGCGCAAACAGAAGACGCGGGAAGCCGACGTTATAATACCCAACTTCGGAAGTGTGGAAGAACTCAAGGATAAAGCGGAAAAGGTTTTCTGGACACTTGTCGGAATTTCGGGAAAGGGGTGATATTCATGCCACAACAGGAACGCGAACACCTGGCCAACCTCAGAGAGAGGATCATAAAGCTAGGTGACCATCTTTGACGTCCCTGGAAAGAAGAAACTCATTCAGGAGCTCGAGGCCCGGATGGCGAAGCAGGACTTCTGGCAGGATGGGCAGCGTGCAGCCAGGGTCAGCAAGGAGGCTTCGGCCCACAAGAATGTAGTCGATAAATGGGAGACCTTCATGAAGGACGTGAAGGACCTTGGAGACCTGATGGAGCTCGCCGAGGAAGCTCAGGATGATGAGGTCAGCGCCGAGATCGCAGCTTCGCTGGATACGATGACGGTCGAGCTCGAGGTCCTCGAGCTTGAATCAATGCTGGCAGGGCCGGATGATCCGAAAGGTGCTATTCTGGCGATACATCCGGGAGCGGGGGGGACCGAGTCGCAGGACTGGGCCCAGATGCTCTTGAGGATGTACTCCAGGTGGGCCGAACGGAGGGGCTTCGACGTGCAGGTGATGGACCTGCAGGCGGGTGATGAGGCGGGAATCAAGAGTGCGACGATCGAGGTGGCGGGGGCCTATGCCTACGGCTATCTCAAGGCCGAGGTGGGCGTGCACCGGCTGGTCAGGATATCGCCCTTTGATGCCAATCACCGTCGCCATACCTCCTTTGCATCCGTGTTTGTCTACGCCGAGGCCGGGGAGGACCTGGAGATAGAGCTCAATGAGTCGGACTTAAGGGTGGACACTTATCGCGCCAGTGGGGCGGGGGGCCAGCATGTGAACAAGACCGACTCGGCCGTCAGGATCACCCATATCCCGACCAATATCGTCGTGCAGTGCCAGACCGAGCGTTCGCAGCACCGCAACCGCGAAAACGCCTTTAAGATCTTGCGCGCCAGGCTCCACGCCCACTACATGGAAGAGGAGCGCAAGCGGATGAAAGAGATCGAGAAAGGCAAAATGGACATTGCGTGGGGGAGCCAGATAAGGTCATATGTACTGCAGCCATACACCCTGGTGAAAGATCACCGGACGGGTATCGACACCGGCAATGTCGACAATGTGCTCGACGGGGATATCGACGGTTTCATCGAAGGTTTCCTGAGGGAGCGATAATGAAAGCAATCTACGAACAGAGACTGGCCAAACTCAAGGAAATCGCAAGCGGAGGTGTGAACCCGTTTCCATATCGCTTCGATGTGAGTCACCAGGCGGGCGCCATCAAGGATAACTTCGAGGCGCTCTCCAGCGAGGAAACCAGCTTGACCATCGCCGGCAGGCTCATGTCGCTGCGGCCGCATGGGAAGACGGCCTTCGGACACATCCGGGACGGAACCGGGGATATCCAGGTCTATTTCAGGCTGGATACCGTAGGCGAGGAAAGATTCAAGTTCCTCGACCTCGTGGACCTGGGCGACATTGTCGGCGTGACCGGTACGGTCTTCAAGACCAGGACCGAGGAGATCACGGTCAAGGTGTCGGCATATGAGCTCCTGACCAAGTCGTTGAGGCCCCTGCCCGAGAAGTGGCATGGCCTGAGGGATAAGGAGACCCGTTATCGCCAGAGGTATGTCGATCTCTTCGCCAATCTCGAGGTCCGTGATGTCTTCTTGAAGAGATCGGCAATCATAAGCCATATGCGGAGATTCCTCGACGGCAAGGGCTTCGTGGAAGTGGAAACACCGGTGCTCCAGCCTCTCTATGGGGGCGGAGCCGCCGAACCTTTCGTCACCCATCACAGCGCGCTCGACATGAAGCTCTATCTTCGGATCGCCGATGAGCTCTATCTCAAACGGCTGCTCGTGGGCGGGCTGGAGAAGGTCTACGAGATCTCCAAGGACTTCCGCAATGAGGGCATCGACAGGACCCACAGTCCGGAGTTTACCCAGCTGGAGCTCTACCAGGCGTACGCAGACTATACCGACATGATGGATATATTCGAGGAGATCGTGGAGAGCATTGCTGTCAAGATCCATGGTTCAACCCGGATCACTTACCAGGATACGGAGCTGGATCTCAAGCGGCCCTGGAAGAGGCTCAGCGTGGCCGAAGGCCTGAAGATCAACGCCGGTGTGGATCTGGATGAGGACGGTGACGATGGACTCCGGAGAGCGTGTGAGCGCATCGGTGATGCCGACTGGGAGGGCGCCTCGAGGGGCGCCATGATCGAGGCGTTGATCGACCACTTCGTTGAACCGAATCTCATCGAGCCGACGTTTCTCTATGACTATCCGGTCGAGATCTCGCCCCTGGCCAAGGTGTCCAGGAAGGACGAGCGCTTTGCAGAGAGGTTTGAGCCCTTCGTCTGCGGGTTCGAGCTTGGCAACGCCTTCTCGGAGCAGAATAACCCCATAAGGCAGCGCGAGAGCTTCGAGCGGCAGCGCGAGGTGGAGGGGGAGGGCAAGGAGATCGACCTGGATTTCTTGAGAGCGCTCGAATACGGCATGCCCCCCGCGGGCGGACTCGGTATCGGGGTGGACAGGCTCGTGATGCTCCTTACCAACAGTCATTCGATAAGGGACGTACTTCTCTTTCCCCAGATGAGGCATGAGGCCGAGATCGACGAGGAGCCTGATGGGATATAGCCTCTTCATCGCCAAGAAGTATATCGGCGCCGGCCGGCGCAGCGCCTTCATCACAGCGATCACGACGATCTCCGTTGCGGGTGTCGCCATCGGCGTGCTGGCCCTGATAACCGTTATCGCGGTGCTCAATGGCTTCGAGAACGAGGTCATTGAGAGGATTATCGGGACCAATGCCCACGTGATCATAAGAAGGGCGGACGGCTTCGAGGACTACCAGGAGGTCGCCGCGAGGTTGAAGAAAATGCATGCCGTGGAGGGCATTGCGCCTTTCGTCTTCACCAAGGCCATGGTGATCTCGAGGGATGCCACAGACGGCCTCCTGATCCGCGGGATCGATCTGGAGAAGGAATCCGAGGTCACCGAGATATCGTCTTATGTCAAGCCTGCCCACTTCAGATTCGACAGCGGTGATAGCACCATAGGCAAGATCGTTATCGGCAGGGAAGCGGCCTTCATGCTGCGTGTTGCCATGGGGGATACCATAGTGCTGGCAGGAGGGGACTTAAGCGCGTCCTTCCCGCTCTCGGTGATGCCTATCTTCCATGAGTTCGAGGTCGGGGGCTTCTTCGATTCCGGCATGTATGATTACGACGCGTCATACGGTTTCATAAGCCTCGAGGACGCTCAGGACTTCGCCGATCTGGGCACGGGCGTGACCGGTCTCAGCGTTAAGCTCCAGGACATGGACGATGCCCCGATGGTGGCGCAGGCCATGATGGTGATGTTGGGTCCCGGATACATGGTGAGCGACTGGATAAGGCTCAACCGCAATCTCTTTACCTGGATGAAGATGGAAAAGAAGGTGATGTTCATAATCCTGAGCCTGATCATCGTGGTCGCGGCCTTCGGCATCGCCAGCACCCTGATCATGGTGGTAATGCAAAGGGTTAGGGATATAGGAATATTGAGATCGCTTGGAGCGACCTCCGGGGCGGTGATGCGTATCTTCATGCTGCACGGGCTGATCATAGGCGTTCTGGGAACGGCGATCGGGACGGCAGGAGGGATCACCCTGGCCCAGATCGTCAACCGCTTCAAGCTCATCGAGCTGCCGGGTGAAGTTTATTTCGTCGACACGGTGCCGGTAATGCTCAGGCTCTGGGACATCCTCGCGATCGACGCCATAGCACTTCTGGTATGTTTTGCCGCGACGCTCTATCCGGCTTGGAAGGCTTCGAGGCTCATTCCTGTTGAGGCAATACGCTATGAATGAAAACACCGCAAATGAAAACGCCCCGAACGAGGCCGCTACGAGTGGGATGTCGGAGGATGCGGTGCTCAAGGCGGTGGATGTACATAAGTCTTACCCGTCGGGGACCGGGGTAATTCATGTCCTCCGGGGCGCCGAGCTCGAGATAGGCGCCGGCCAGGTGGTGGCAATCGTGGGCCCCTCGGGGATCGGCAAGAGCACCCTGCTTCACATGCTGGGCGCGCTCGACAGACCGGATACGGGGACCGTGATGGCCGGCGGCGTGGATGTCTTTAGCTTGAACGACCGCGACATGGCCCGCTTCCGGAACCGGACCTTCGGTTTCGTGTTCCAGTTTCACCACCTGATGCCCGAGTTGACGGCGCTGGAGAATGTGATGATGCCTTGCCTGATTGGCGGGATGTCCAATGCGGATGCCCATGAGAGCAGCGACGCGCTTCATGAGCT